>JABAYZ010000210.1:0-3010 GCA_018608735.1 Flavobacteriaceae bacterium
ATGCCGCTTCTGATATCGAATTTAAATTTCCGTTTGGATTCAAAGAATTGGAAGGTATTCACTCGCGAACCGACTTTGATTTAAGTCAACATGAAAAACATTCTGGTAAAAAACTTCAATATTTTGACCACGAAGAAAATAAAAACTATACACCCTACGTTCTAGAAACGTCTATTGGTTTAGATCGTATGTTTTTAGCGGTCTTTTCAAATGCATTAACAGAAGAAACTTTAGAAAACAACACCATGAGAACCGTATTGAAACTGCCAGCAGTATTAGCCCCAATCAAAGCAGCGGTTTTACCCTTGGTGAAAAAGGATGGATTGCCCGAAGTTGCAAAAACGATTTTAGCCGATTTGCAATGGAATTTTAATGTAGTATATGACGAAAAGGATGCCGTTGGAAGACGCTACCGCCGTCAGGATGCTTTGGGAACGCCCTTTTGTATTACGGTCGATCACGACTCTTTGGAAGACCAATGCGTCACCATCAGACATCGAGATTCTATGGAGCAACAGCGAGTAAAAATAGAAGATTTAAAAACGATTATTGATAATGAAGTGGCCATGAAACAGTGGCTAAAAAAAATAAACTAGAGTAAATTTAACCAATTTTGAATTTAAACATAAAACACATTTTTTATATACTAGTATTTTTAAATACCAGTACTTTTTTTGGGCAAGCTAGTAACCAACCCCCAACAGTGACGGCTGTAGGCAACCAAATCTATTGCCCACAAAGTCAACAACGAATAGTAACTTCCTTTGATATTACCGACCCAGATCCAAGTGACACAACTATTGATGCCTTTTACATTCAAATTTCTTCGGGTTACGTTAATGGAGAAGACCAATTACTTTTGACGGGGTCACACCCAGGTATAAGTGCCTCATGGAATCCTAATGAGGCAAAACTAACCTTAACAAAACTTGGCGGAGGACCTGTTTTAATTACAGAAATAATTTCGGCGGTTAAGGATGTCGTTTTTACGAGTAGTAATATAAATATAAGTGCCAAAACATTTTCATTAACTGCTGGTTCAGCCAATTACTTAGCTTCTACAGGTCATTATTACGACTTTATTTCTTCCAATTTAATTACGTGGACTGCTGCAAAAGATGAAGCTGAAACCAAGGATTATTTTGGATTACAAGGCTATTTAGCCACCTTAACCTCGCCTGACGAAGCCCAAATTGCTGGAGAATTAACCCCAGGTACAGGTTGGATTGGTGCCTCTGACGCTGGAAGTGAAGGCGTCTGGAAATGGGTGACTGGACCGGAAGCAGGCACTACCTTTTGGAATGGCGCTGCGAATGGGTCCACACCAAACTATGCCAATTGGAATCCTTCTGAACCCAATAATTTTAATAATAACGAGGACTATGCCCATATCAAAGATGATTCTATTGCAGGTATAGATGGCTCATGGAATGATTTACCCAACAATACTTCAGGACAACCCTCGCAATATCAAGCCAAAGGCTATGTAATTGAATATGGAAGGCCTGGAGATCCGCCTTTAAGTATCACAGGAAGCACGACTTTAAGTCCACCTCAAATCTTATCCACCAGTCCATCTATAAGTTGCAGTAATGACCCTGCAATGCTGTCGGCAACCTCTAACACTACAGATATATTATGGTACGATAGTCAAAATGGAGGCACTCTTTTATTTACAGGGAGCAATTACAGCCCTATGTTAACCACAAGTACAACCTTTTGGGTTTTAGCGTCTAACAATGGCTGTACTTCTGGTGAAAGAGTTGCGGTGACGGCTACGGTCAATACAATTATTGATCCAACATTCAATCTAATAAACTCCATTTGTGAGGGAGATACTTTAGATCCATTACCGACAACTTCTAATGAAGGTATTATTGGAAGTTGGTCACCTGTTTTTGACAATACAACTTCAGACACTTATACCTTTACTCCCGATGCAAATCAGTGTGCAAATACTTATAACCATAATATTGTAGTAGTACAAAAGAGGCTTTCTACATTTACACAAATACCACCCATATGCGAAGGCGATCTAATAACACTTCCCACAACTTCCATTGAAGGTTTTACAGGGACATGGTCGCCAGTTTTTGACAATACAACTTCAGATACTTATACCTTTACTCCCGATGCAAATCAGTGTGCTATAGGTTCTCGGATGGACATCACAGTTAACCCTCTTATTACTCCAAGTTTTACGCAGGTAGACCCCATTTGTGTTGACGATATTTTGTTAGATTTACCAACAAGATCAAATGACGGCTTTAATGGTACTTGGTCGCCTGCACTAAACAACACAGTAACTACAAAATATACGTTCGTGCCTGACCCAGTCTCTGGGATTTGCTTTAATGTAGCCGAAATGGAAATTGTCGTTTTACCGCAAACCACTCCACAATTTACGAAAGTTGATCCCATTTGTATTGGAAGTCCTCTGGCAGCTTTACCAACAGAATCAAACAATGGCTATACAGGTTCATGGAGCCCAGATTTAAATAATTTAACAACAACTATTTATACGTTCACACCGGATCCAGGACAATGTGCTAATGAAGCAACAATGGAAATTGTTGTAAATCAAATTAGTGATTTAACGATTAGCGCTACAAACGTATCTGAGGATTTTGATGATAATCAAACCATCGTTGCAAGTGCAACCGGTGGTAATGGCGATTATGAGTATCAATTAGATAGGGGGCCTTGGCAAAGCAGTGGCGTTTTTGAAAATGTGTTTGGATGTGAAATACATACCGTAAGAGCACGGGAAGTTCTCGGATGTAGTACTGTGCCAGAAAAAAATATTAATCTTATGTATTTTCCAAAGTTTTTTACACCAAACAATGATGGATTTAATGACACTTGGAATATAGAGTGTCTAAGTAATGATTCCACAGCAATGATTCGTATTTTTGATCGTTTTGGAAAACTATTAATCCAATTTAAACCTAGTCTAAACGCATGGAATGGAACCTTTAATGGATCCATGTTAGCCGCAACTGATTATTGG
>JABAYZ010000210.1:3020-8428 GCA_018608735.1 Flavobacteriaceae bacterium
GTGGTAAGTTATCAAAACAGTGATGCCATAGAAACCCAATTTAAATCCCATTTTTCTTTAAAACATTAGTAACAACAGACCGTTAATTTTTTTGTGAAGCTGAAATAATTGCTTTTAAAAATATTTTTTTGCTATAAAATACATATTTCGCAAATAAATCATCAATTATTGAGAAAAAATCATTTTTTTGAGCTATCTTGTGATTAAATAATGCTTTTAAGTGGTATATCGTTGTTTTATCGTAATTATATAATACTTGTAGCCTTGTTTACTTTTACCGTTATAAGCTTTAAGAATTTAACCCACGCACAGTTGAATTGTGTGACTGTTAATAGCATCACAACTTATTAGGAGGTAATTGTTTTCAAATATTAGCTTTAGGGGGTATCTGATTTCATACCGTAAATAATACAGTACCTACACATACTACGTTATCCCTAACCCCATTTCCCCATGTATTTGTTTTAATAATGGCAAAATGACCATTATAATTTTTACAAAAACTATCCTACTATTCACCCAAGTTGACTCCTTTTTTACTGGCAGTATGCCAGCCCCATCTACCCACGACTTCCAATGATGGAATTATTGGTGTTTGTAGTCCTTCATTAAATAGTTTAGAAAACACATTGAGGAAACTTCACTTAAAATGTGAAGAAAAGAAAAACAAAATACGCTAAATCTTGCGTTACAAATAACCAATTTAAACTTAAAAAACGAAGCTATGAAAAATCTAATCCACAGTATTATTTTTATGTTTGGACTATCTATGTCTGGACAATCATTTATTCTACAAGAACACGATAAACAATTACATTTTGCAGCTGGAACTCTTGCTGGGGCTTTTGGATACACTTGGTCATATCAAAAGCATCATAATAAGACTAAAGCTATAATTACAGGCATATGTACTTCACTTTTAGTTGGCACTGCCAAAGAAGCATATGACAACTTTCAAGGGGGCATTTTTGATGAAAGAGACATTTTAGCCACTGGAATGGGTGGAGTATTTATAACATTTACGATACCACTATTTCAAAAGAAGAAGAATAAACAGCAGTAGGAATCACATGTTCTATTTTCGATCTATTTTATGCAGTTCATGTTAAGATGCTATAAAAAATCAACAATGTCCATGTCATTATTGAAAATACAATCCATCATAGCGTTAGAAACCTCTTGGAGATTTTGATGGGAATCAAATGATTTTGGTATCTGTCATTAGAGGAATGGGGCCTATGCCTATCACCTTGATGGGGAATCTTGGCAAAGCAGTGGCGTTTTTGAAAATGTGTTTGGATGTGAAACGCAGTATAGATCTTACTTTTCTTTAAGACTCTAGAAGCGATAGCCTATACTGAAATCGCCTTTAAAAATGGCTTCAAAAGGCGCTTCGCCCAATAGGTTTCGACCTACGCCAAGTTTGACCTCAAATACAAATCCAGAGGAATTTATCCATTTTTGACCAAGAGCAAATCCTAAAGCGGTGTCAAAATAGGATTGATCTATATTATCACCATTGTAATCTAAATCATCATCGCCACTATATAAAGACAAAAAACTTTCTACAAAAAACCCTTTTGCCCCGTATTGTTCGTCACGATCAAAATACATGCGAAAAAAAGGCGTAATTGAAACGTTTTCAAAATAGTCGTTTCCAGAGTTGAAATTCACTAAAAGACTAGCGCCATAGCCCATATTTCTGTTTTTAACATACTCATATGTACCCTCAAAAATAGGTCCTGCTAATATTTTAATGACCCCAAGTTTTACCTCATTGTGTTTGTCAAAAATTGTGGAACTGTTTGTTTCTGATTGCGCTGACAGATTGAAACATACAAAAAGAGAGAGAATTAAAAGTGGTTTGTTCATAATTGAAAATATTTGGGATTTACCTAAAGTTACAAAAATTATTCCAAAGTGATTAAAAATAAGCCTTTAATTGTACCGTCCCCGTATGGATCGTTCGGCTGGTTTCACTTTTTCTGCCAAAATAATTTAGGTTCAAATCTAAAAATTTAGTCAGTTTTTTCTGCGCAATCAATGACCACGTAAAGTTAGTCCCCGGCTGTAGACCTTCCAACATTTGGTAAGCAACTGGTGTATTGGAACTCCCAGAGAATTCATTTGAAAAATAATTGAACTCTCCAGTAATAGCTGCTTTTTGATTTTGGGTGAGTGTAAAAGACATCCCGTATTTTTCTTGAGTGAGCTGCTCCAAATCTCCAATAACGTTGGCTTTCTTTTGATATTGATAATACACATCAAACCGTTTGTTGTCATCCAACAAATAGGACAATTTGGGATTCAAGAGCGTTTCGTTGAGTTGGTAATTTTTGGAAACAAAATTTTCACTTTCACTTCGGTTGTCATCTAAATTCGTTTGCAAACTGATGAGCCACTGCTCTTGAATTTTGTGTTGAAAATTAACTTGATGACTGACCGTTTGTTGTTCCACATAACCAAATGACAATACATTACGTGCTTTTGACTCCGAATAGCTATACGACATTGTATAGTGTTGTTTGCCTCTATTATAAAACAGTTGGTTTCTAAAATTCGACTGCAGCGCCAATTGATCTTCTTCCGTTGTATGGAAAGGGTTTAGTCGAATGGTTGCACTGTTATTTTTATCTTTTCGATCGATTAAAAAAGACGTTTGGTTATAAAAATGAGACCAAAATTTCTTTGCGGGTTGCGAAGAATTGGCCCAATGACTTGGGTTTAGGGTTAAGGATTGGCTCAATTTATTTTGATGGATTCGAATATAAACTTGGTTGGGCAATAATATACGCACATAGGTCGCCTGTTCTTGAAATTGAGCCACTTCAAATTCTTCTAATTCTTGAACACCATTCTCATTATAGTCAAACCAAACATAGGTGCCTTGGCCTGGCTCCACTTCGATATACGTGAAGTCTTGTTGCGGTAAACGCCCCGCATTAGTTTCAAAAAGTGTATTCCAATGGATACTATTGTTGGTGAGTTTTTGACTATACTGTAGTCTGGAATTGATTGATTTTTGGATAGGAATGGTTTGGTTTTCGGATTTAAAAAGACGGTAATTGGCATATAAACTTAAGTCTGTATTTTGGGTTTGAATCCATTTTGAATCCAAATAATAGGTGTCGGATTGGTTTACTTTAGCAAGGCGATTATTTTGAAGACTGTCATTTACTCTGTGAATATAGCCTAGTTTTACAAATACCGTTGTGGAGTCGCCAATTCCTGTAAAGGCCTCATAGGATTGAAACTTTTGACTAATCGGATCTAATACGTTTAATTCAATTTGGGTTTTTTCATTGTGTTCTGTAGAAAACTTAACGCCCGACCAGCCTTTTTGATAACTATATTTCAATCGATTATCAGATCTGTAAAACACAGAACTCGATACTGATCCATCCGTATCTAATACACTTGATTTTGAAGAAAACTGAAAACGATCAAAATTTAAGGTTGCAGAAAATAGATGGCGATTTCCCTGGAATGCTTCGCTATAATTCAAATGTTGAAATTGATAATTTAGAGCCCCTTTTTCTGGATGTGAATAGCGAATACTCGCAGTTGTAAAAATTTGATCGCCAAGGCTAGATAGTGTTTGGTTGCCAGATGGTGTTTCAACATTCCAATCTCTGTTAAATTCTGGTTGATAGAGACGTTCAATACTTCTGAAGTCTGTTTGGACATAATCAATATCAGTAGCTATATTTAAACTCCAATTTTGAGCAGTTTTAAGCACTTCATTTGCTATGGATAGCTGACCAGCTACTCCAACATTGTTTTCATCTTCTAGAGCTGAGTATAGGTTTAAATCATTTTTACTGGTGGCAAATTCAAACTCAATAGCCGTTTTTTTGTTGGGTTTAAAAGCGCCGTTTACAACTGCTACTTGTAGTTTTACAGGGGCAACGAGTTGTACAATGGGCTCAAAATCGCCTTGTTTAACGCCAGCTATGGGCGCAATGTATTCGTAAATATTTGAAATTGCATTGGAACTCTTAATCCTATAATTTCCTTGTTGCGACCCCAAAGCCGTAAAATTAACGAGGAACAATTCGTCCTCAGGATTAGTTGAAAACTCAAAAACCTCTACCCCATTTTCAGTAATTTTCTTATATAAAATTCGATTTTCATTATACGGTTCTAGGGTTGCAGATGGTGCTGTCATTAAAGATTGATCGTCTCCTGCACTAGATAAAATCGCTACTTGATCTGCATTAAGCGCTTGTTGTAACGGCTGATCTTTCAAGTCGCTTTCATTATAAACGGACACGCCTAATGTCCATTTATCGCTTTTATATCGACTCCCCGCATAGCCAATAAATCGAGAATAATTACGCTCGCTATACTGATAATCCACCGTAATTCGCATTTCAGAAGTAATAGGATAAGTGGCATTAAATATAATTTCGCCGGCGTTATAATCAATACTATAATCTTCTGTAGCGCCACGTTGCAAAGGAATCCCATTGACATAGACCGTTTCGCTTCCAGACACCACTAAAACATAAAGTTCATTATTTGGCCCAACCAATTTATAAGGCCCTTGATTGCCTTCTTGCGCTATAAATTGACTGCGTCTAAATTGTCCTCGAACCAATGCGCCAGCAGCAAAAGCAGTGAATTCTGAATTTTCATTTTTAAAATTGGTGGTTAACGAAAGGCCTTGAACTCGTTTTGAGAATTTTGAAAAATACGATTGAGAGTCTTCTAAATCAATATCCCCAGCTCTGATTCCCCACTTATCACTAAAGACTTCAATAAAAACTTGATCAAACTCATCCAGCCGCTGTGAGTATCCATTTTCTTGCAAGGGAATGTTAGAGTCTTGAATTGAAGCGCGTAAAGTTACTTTATCATTTAGCTTCCCACTAATCTGAAGATCAAGCTCACTATTTAGCACCGAATTTTGATTGTTTCCTATAGTGACTCCCCTCGAAATACTACCAGACGATACCAGGCCATCAAACGGCACAACTGTTCGTTTGGAACTGGGCTGTGATAATTTATATAATTTCTGAAGATTTCCAGTACTATTAACAATAATGCGTTCATCTAATTCTTGATAGCTCTTGGTTATAAAACTCGGATAGCTCAAATATTGAATTTTTATGGAATCCACATTTACTGCCTTTTGAAACGTTAGTAGAGCAGTTTCAAAATCTACGGTATATAATGAACTTGGAATCGGATTATTTTTTAAGTCCGATAGTATAAAATAAGAGGGGTTTAGGCTTACACTATCAATTTGGATTGTAGTCTTAACCGCTAATGTTTTTGTCCTATACAGAGACGATACCTCTTGAGACCAGGAATTTGTAAGGGGTAAAAGAAATAAAACGATCAAACAGTGCTTCATCATGACTCTTAAACTAAAAACAACCTAAAATATTTTGTTGATAGTTTTC
>JABAYZ010000049.1:0-330 GCA_018608735.1 Flavobacteriaceae bacterium
GCGTTAAACAAATTGGGGTTTATTTGGACGGTTAGACGAGGCAAAAACTAAATGCATCCACACATTTTAATTTTAGCAGAAAGCAAAAGAAGGCCATGAAAAACTGGCAGGGTGTTCTACAGCTCAGCGCTGGTGACTTAATTGGCCATCTTAATTGCGACCACCTCACATCGCTTAACGTCCAAGTTGCTAATAGGACATTAAATCAGCCTGATAGTTATGACCCGCTGCTTCAATTGTTACACGAACGGGGCCAGCGGCATGAGGATGAATACATTGACCACCTCAGGAATAAAGGATGTCAGATCACGATAATAGACGGCGTAGACA
>JABAYZ010000049.1:340-8341 GCA_018608735.1 Flavobacteriaceae bacterium
ATACATAGTTCAGGCCGCATTGAAACATGAGCGATGGGTTGGCCGTGCCGATATTTTACGTCGGGTTGATACCCCCAGCTCACTTGGTGATTATTCGTATGAAATTATTGATACAAAGCTCGCTCGTGAAACCAAAGGTGGCACTGTTTTACAGCTTTGTCTCTACGCTGACCTGCTGGCCAAAGTTCAAGGATGTGCGCCCGAGCATTTGTATGTGGTTTCCCCGTGGAGTAATTTTGTACCGCAAAAGTTTCGCTTTTCTGATTACAGCGCCTACTATCGAGGTGTGAAGTCAGCCGCTGAGGTCGCTGTTGATCTAGTTGGCGTAGATGAAACCTATCCAGAACCTAAAACGCATTGTGATGTTTGTCGTTGGCAACGAGACTGCGAAAAGCGCCGTCGGAATGATGATCATCTATGCTTGGTAGCAGGCATCTCCAAAAATCAAATCAAAGAGCTTGGCTCACATAATATCAACACGACGAAAGAGTTCGCAAGTTGGCAGCTGCCTGAAGACTTCAAGCCTGACAAAGGGTCTGTTTCTTCATTCGAAAAGGTATTGGCACAAGCTTCAATTCAAGTTGAGGCTAGAGAAGCTGGCCATTTGAAGTTTGAATTTCTTGAGTTTGCTCCTGAGACTGGGCTGTCGGCACTGCCAGAACCAAACCCTGGAGATGTCTTTTTTGATATTGAAAGTGACCAGTTTGTTGGTGAACACGGTATTGAGTATCTATTTGGATACAGCATAATAAATGATCTTGGTGAAAATGAGTACGTTGCAGACTGGGCATTAGATCGTGTCACTGAAAAAGCTATTTTTGAACGGTTTGTAGATTTTGTTTTCCGAAGACGGCAAGAGTTTCCAGGCATGCACATCTATCACTTTGGCGGTTATGAAGCTGGCGCTTTAAAGCGCTTGATGGGCAGGTATGCCACTCGTGAGAATGAAGTGGACAACCTATTGCGTGGGTTAGTTCTAGTAGACCTATTGTCTGTGACAAAGAATGCTATTCGAGCAAGTGTAGAAAGTTATTCTTTAAAACAGCTTGAGCAATTTTGTGGGTACGAACGTAAGGTTTCATTGCATGATGCTAATGTTGCTCTGACGCAAGTCACTGCTGGGCTTGAGTTGAATAATATTCGGTCTATCGGTGATGAAGCAAAATCTATTGTTGAAGATTATAATGCTGATGATTGTTATGCGACATTGAAGCTCCGTGATTGGCTGGAAGATCTCCGCAATCAAAAAATATCTGAGGGAGCACCAATCACACGTCCAGCGCCTGGATACGATGAGCCCAGCGAAGAGCTAACCGCTCAGCAAAAGCGTATTCAAGAACTGATCGAATTATTGGTGCAGGATGTGCCAGTAGATCCGGCCGAGCAAAATGGTGAACAAGCTGCACTATGGCTTTTGGCCCATATTCTTGATTGGCACCGCAGAGAAAATAAAGCTGTTTGGTGGGAAAAGTTTAGGCTCCAAGATCTTAACGAAGCTGAGCTTTACGACGAAAAAGCAGGCCTTTCCGGGCTAAACTTTTTAGAAACTATTGCGGAGAGCAAAACGGGGATTCCAACTGATCGCTACAGTTTTGATGTACAGGATACTGACATTAGAGGTGGAGAAGGCGTCCATAATGTTGGTGGAGCAAAATTAGGTACAATATCCAATATCTCATTTGAAGAACAAATCATTGATATAAAGAAGTCAAAGGCTTCAGCTGAGATACATCCAGAAGGTATCTTTGTACATAAATTCATTGATCCCAAGGAACAGGCAGCATCACTACTTCGATTAGGGGAGTACGTTGCTGAAAATGGGATTTTAGGTGAAGGTCCATATAAAAGCTCCAGAGATCTCCTTCTTCGGTCCAAAGTCTCAATGGACAGCATTTCAGTTGAGGATGATAATACAACGGCTCTTTCTCGATCTATCAACTTAGCCAGTTCTTTGACATCGGGCGTACTTCCTATCCAAGGCCCTCCTGGAACTGGAAAGTCGTTTACTGGTGCACGGATTATCTGTGAGTTGGTCAGACAGGGTAAAAGAGTAGGTATTACTGCCAACAGTCATAAAGTTATCCGTAATCTTCTTGATAAAACTCTTGAAGCAGCTGCCGAACTAGGTGTGGATTTAACCTGCATACAGAAGCCGGAAATGGGAAACGGAGAGCCGGATTCCTCAAGCCTCGTATTCGCCAAAACCAACGATAATGTACTTGTTTCACTTAAAGATGAAACTGCTCAGGTAGCTGGAGCAACTCATTTCTTTTGGTGCCGTGAAGATGCATTTGAAACGGTAGACGTCTTGGTGGTCGACGAGGCTGGCCAAATGTCATTAGCCAATGTCTTGGCTGTAGCTCATGCGGCACAAACAGTCATTCTTTTGGGGGATCCTCAACAATTAGAGCAACCAACGCAGGGCACGCATCCTGATGGCACTGGAGTGTCCGCTCTCGACCACTTGCTAAATGGACGACAAACGATTGCCAGCGATGAAGGTTTATTTTTGGGCGTGACCTATAGGATGCATCCAAAAATCTGCAGTTTTGTTTCTGAAATGTTTTATGAAGACAAGCTGACATCTATTTCAGGTTGCAAAAATCAGTCTGTAAATACTCGTGGGATAATTGATGGCCCTGGCTTGTTCTATCTGCCTGTATTTCATAGCGGGAATACTAGTTCATCAGTTGAAGAGGCCACCGCAGTCCGGAGACTAGTGGCAGATATATTAGAAACTGGAGAGACGTGGACAGATCGTGGCGGTACTCAGAAAGTGATTACGCTAAACGATATTGTCATAATTGCACCTTATAATGCTCATGTATGCGAAATTCAAAAACTACTCCCAACAGCTCGAGTTGGGACCGTTGATAAGTTTCAAGGTCAAGAAGCAGCAATAGCCATTTTTTCAATGGCAACCTCTACTTATAGCGACGCCCCACGTGGAATGGAATTTCTGTACAGCTCAAACCGTTTCAACGTTGCTATTTCCAGAGCGCAATGCGCTGCCGTTTTGGTGGCTTCAGACAATTTATTTGACGTAAATTGCATGACCCCTCGGCAAATGCAACTCGCCAATCCATTCTGCCGATACTCGGAAGTAAGCAAAAGATTATAATTAGATGGCAATCATGGAACTGTGCCTCGCAAATTTTGCCAATTGAAATGCCACCAATTTTTAATGGGAAACCTTTTCTAAAAAATGATCATAAGTGTTTAAAAAGCAATTTAACGATACTTAATTTTAAAATTTTTTCCTTGTCACTAACTGCTCACTACTTTTAAGCTGAGACGTTAAATGAGGAATGCTGAATGTCTGAAATCGCAACCCAGTTAGAAGCAACTCGCAAGCGTTTAGTGGAAACAGGGACACGTAATAGGCTGATACATGTCAATCGTTCAACGAAGCGTGGAAACTTAATTAATGTAGTCAATGAAAAGTCGAATGAAATCTTCAAAATCTTAAAAGAAGATTCTAAGCGCATGAAATTTCTGGGTGTTGGCAGTGAACAAGACGAGGTCTCAGAAGATGATATTTTGCTGGCTATATCTGAGGAAGTTGATGAAACCAGGTATACCGATTTAATAATCGAAACTGATCTGACGCCGGACGCTCTGCAGAAACGACTTCTGAAAATTTCTAGCGCAGCGAGAACGTCTGAAGAAGAACAAGGGTTGAATATTCTGTATTTAGCCATTGGATTTTTGCGGTGGTATGAAGATGAAAAATCAGAAGTCTTGCGAGAGTCTCCACTAATTCTTTTACCGGTAGAGTTAGTTAGAAATGCAAAGACTTCTACCTTTGATTTAGTGAGCCGTGACGAGGACATAGTCACCAACTTACCGCTGCAAGAACGTCTTTATAACGATTTTGGGATTGAACTGCCCGAAATTGAGGAAGTTGATGAATGGTCACCCGCTGAATATTTTAACAAAATTGAAAGTATAATTGGTAACAAAGGTAGATGGTCAGTCGACCATGATGGAATGCAATTAGGTTTTTTCTCTTTTGCAAAACTTTTGATGCTTCGAGATCTAGATCCAGAGAATTGGACACTCCAAGATTTAACCCAAAATGATATTATTGATAGATTGCTAGTGTCTGGATTCAGGTCAGAAGATCCAGTAATCGGTCAAGGTGAGAAAATTGACGAAGTCCTTGATGTAAAAAATATCTTTCAAGTAATTGATGCTGATTCAAGTCAAACTAAGGTGATAGAAGAAGTTAATTCGGGTAAAAATCTTGTTGTACAGGGTCCGCCGGGTACTGGGAAATCTCAAACTATCACTAATATCCTAGCAGCTGCAGCTCACAGTGGAAAAAAAGTGTTATTTGTCGCTGAGAAAATGGCCGCTTTGAATGTTGTGTACCAAAGAATGGTTAAAGTTGGCCTTAGTGATCTATGTTTAGAATTACATTCGAAGACTGCGAATAAGAAGGCTGTGTTAGGCGAAATTGGTATGACCCTTTCAAAAAGCTCAACAATTGTGGACGCACAGTCTGTCGATGAGGATCTCACCATTTATAGAGATAGATTGAACGAAATTTCAGGTGTGCTGCATGAGGTAGTTGCCGATAGGGACTATTCGGCATTTTCGGTATTAGCAAAGATTTCAAGATTAATGGGTGAAGGAGTCGAGCCGCCGCAAATTTCATTGCCTGATCTTGAGCATTTAACTTTCAGTGAAATCGACGAGTTACTGCATTTTGTCAAAAAATATGTGGAACTAAAAGTAAAATATGGCAGCTATAATTCTCACCCATTCTTGGGGGTGCAAAATTTAGACATACAACCCTTTGATGTTCAGAGGTTACCTAACGAAATTCGTAACTTCCAAAGACAATTTAGTGATTGGAAAGTTTTTGCTTCGACGCTAGCCGACTTACTTGAAACTATGAATGATGCATCTGTAAATGCCGTAGCAGAGCATGTAGAGCTCGTAAAACACCTGAGGGATTTTCCAAGTTCTGATACAAATCTCTATGAACTGCTTAAGCCCTTAAGTGAAGACGGACGTTTGTTTGATGGTCTGGAAGCGACAGCCACTTGGGCGTTGTCTGAAAAAGCATTATCTGAAAAAGTAGCTGACACGATATGGTCCTTGGACCATCATTCAATTAGATCGGCTGTTGCTGCTGGAACGACAAGCTGGTTTAAACGAGTTTTTGGCCCCTACCGTAGAATTTGCAAAGATTTGCAAACTCATGTCAAATTTACTTTGCCCCATTCACCTAGCGATCGCTTAGATTTTGTAGACGCCATAATTGTGGCGGCAAAAGAGAAAAAGTTATTTGAATTAGAGGCTGGGTATCTTTCCTCGAAACTTGACTATGCTTGGAGAGCTGAAAGGACGGAAGTTTCAGAACTACAACAAGTGCTCGATTGGATCAAAAAGTTTCCTTTTGAAATGATAGATTGTTCTCCACAAGTGATTGCAAAAGTAAAAGCCACTAATCTAGAGGAATTTGTAAATAACCAGGCCGAAGAATTGAGTTCAAACTTATTTGGGTCTTTAGATTTATTAAAAAGTAAGTTGATGTTGGACGATAACTCGTTGGATGTTTGCGACCAAAAGTTTCAACAAATTTTGGATCATCTTTCGTTGTATCCGGAATGGACTGAGTTTCACTCTTCTCGTCAAATACTTATCGAAAAAGGTATTGAGGCGTACTTAGAAGCACATGATGATAAAAAAATATCTGACAGTCTGCTTGCTAGTGAAATTGAATTCGCAATTTTCGAAGAGAAGTGGCGTATTTGCCAACACAAGTTTCCAGAATTAACTGAAATTTCTAAACTAGATAGACATAAACTAGTTAGTACTTTTTCATCTTTAGAAGAAAAGAAAGTGGATTTCACCCGTAAGAAAATTCTCAAATCCCATTTAGAGAATTTGCCCAAAGGTGCAGTGGGAGAAATGGGTTTAATTCGTGGCGAATTAGCAAAAAAGCGGAGACATAAGTCTTTAAGATATATGATGACACATGCGGGTAATATGATCTCTCGTATTAAGCCTATTTTTTTAATGAGCCCTATTTCCGTGGCTCAATATTTACCCCCTGAAAAGGTCGAGTTTGACCTGCTTGTTATTGATGAGGCAAGTCAAGTGCGCCCTGAGGATGCTCTTGGGTCAATCGCCCGAGCCAAACAAATTGTAGTTGTAGGAGATCAGAAACAGCTGCCACCCACTTCTTTTTTTGACAGGCTAATAGATAATGCTGAGGCTGAGTATTTAGAAGATGAAAGCCCGTCAATTGTTCAGGCCGTAGAAATGGAGAGTATTCTTTCTCTATGTGAAGCGAGAGGCATGCATCAATCAATGCTGGAATGGCATTATAGGTCACGTGATCCTTCTTTGATTATGGTGTCAAATATAGAGTTCTATGATAGCCGTTTAATTCTTCCACCAAGCCCTATGGCTCAAGATGGTTTTTTTGGTTTGTCCCTAAACCGAGTGCCCGGGGCATACTCTAGCGCAAGTAGAGGGCAGGGAAGGGCCGGAACCAATAGAATAGAGGCAGAAGCTGTTGTTGATCGATTAACTGAGTTAGCGTCAAGTCATCCTAATTTTTCCGTCGGTATCGTTACATTTTCAAAATCACAAGCTGATATGGTAACAGAAATACTTGAATTCAAACGCCGCCACAATTCAGTGCTAGATATGTGTCTTCGAGAAAATAAATCTGAAAACGTTTTTGTAAAAAATATTGAGAATGTTCAAGGTGATGAAAGAGACATTATATTGATAAGTGTTGGTTACGGTCCATTTGAACCTAACCAGGCCTTATCAACAATGAACTTTGGACCAATTAATTCGGATGGTGGGGAACGAAGACTTAACGTACTATTTAGTAGGTCACGAGTAGCATGTGAAGTTTATACTTCATTTAATCCCGCTGATATTGATCCGTCGAGAACTTCAAAAGAAGGACCTAAAGTTCTTAAGAAATTTCTGCAATTTGCTGAAAATGGTTTTCTACCTGCTTTGGATGTTTCCACAGAAGAGCCTGATAGCGATTTTGAGGTTGATGTAGCTTTTGAAATTAAAAAAATGGGTTATGAGGTTGACTATCAGGTAGGTACTGCAGGTTTCAGAATTGATATTGGGGTTCGCAAGAGAGGCTCAAATAACTTTTTACTCGCCGTAGAATGTGATGGTGCAACATATCACTCAGCTTTGTGGGCCAGAGAACGTGACCGTTTAAGGCAAAATGTCCTGGAAGGGTTCGGTTGGAAGTTCCATCGAATTTGGAGCACTGATTGGTTTCATAGACGCAATGCAGAATTGGAGCGTCTAAAAATAGTTTTAGAAAATTGTGCAGAGTTGGAGATTGGAACTTTTATAAAAGGTTCCAACCATAACGCACCAAAAATCAAGAATGAAGTTGATACTCCTAAGCTTGATGAAATAATAATTTTGGAAACTAAAATAGAGGTTCCAAAGTATATTAAGGCCACAATAAGCGTTCCAAATGGTTTTGAGCCACATGAACAACCACTTTCGACTATTATGTCCGCATTATACGAAATCGTAAAAATTGAAGGTCCAATTCATCTTAACGAGCTGGCTCGTAGGTACACCACAGCGCATGGAAAGACTAAAGTTGGATCTCGGATCTTATCAGCCGTCAAGAATGCTGTGAAAAAATGCGTTTCTAATGGAATGTTTTTAGAAAAAATGAACTTTTTGGCAACTCAAGAACAATTTCATAAGGTTTCAGTACGGGATAGATCAGAAGAAACTACTCCTACGACCAAGGCTGAATTTATATCCAAAGAGGAGATAAAATCTTGCGCAGAACTTATAACTGAAGAAAGTGGTGAAATTCCTATGGAAGAACTTGTCAAAGCAATTTCGGGAGTTTTGGGATTTAAACGTACAGGCCCAGATTTGCATGAAAGAATAGTGGACTGCATCGTGGATGATTAAGGGGCTCCTTTTTATATTCAACACTTTGAAAGGATTGGCAGCTACTCACCGCTTCCGCCCACTATG
>JABAYZ010000251.1 GCA_018608735.1 Flavobacteriaceae bacterium
AAAAAATTTACAAAAATACCTTGGGCAGTTTCAGGACGTAAATACAAATCCATAGTGCTTTCTGCGGAAGCCCCAAGTTTGGTGCCAAACATCAAGTTGAATTGCTTTACGTCGGTCCAGTTTTTACTTCCGGTTAAAGGGTCTGCAATTTCAAGCTCTTCAATAAGTGCTTTGACGTCTGCTAAATCTTCGTTCTCTAAGGATTTGGCCAGTCGAGATAAAATGGTATTTATTTTAGTTTGATAGCCAACAACTCTTCCGTTTGTTGAAATGAATTCGTTTTTATCAAAACTGTCCCCAAAACGTTTTTCAGCCTTTTTAACTTCTTTCTCAATTTTACCTTCAATTTTAGCACAATAATCTTCAACAAGAACATCGGCTCTATAGCGTTTTTTAGAATCTTTATTGTCAATCAAAGGATCGTTAAAAGCATCCACGTGTCCAGAGGCTTTCCAAGTTGTAGGGTGCATGAAAATAGCGGCATCTAAGCCCACAATGTTTTCATTCATTTGAACCATGGCTTTCCACCAATAGTCACGTATATTTTTCTTTAACTCAACACCATTTTGTGCATAGTCGTAAATAGCACTTAGGCCATCGTAAATCTCGCTACTTTGAAATACAAATCCGTATTCTTTTGCATGTGAAATTACTTTCTTGAAACTTTCCCCTTGATTTGTCATGTCACAAAAATATAAAACACTTTCAAATTAAACTTAAAGTTAGGGAGAAATCTGAAATTTTATTTTAACTTTAATATCCCCAAATTTATTCTTTTATGTTTTCTGCCTTGTTGAATCTTTTTTTTCCAAAAACCTGTCAAGCTTGTGATAAGCTTTTAATTGACAATGAAAAGCATATTTGTGTACACTGCAGGCATGAGCTACCCTTGACAAATTATCATTTTGAGCGCCCTGAAATTATTAATAAAATTTTTTATGGTCGGGTCAAATTAGACGCTGCAACCTCTTTATTTTACTTTCATAAAAACGGAAAAGTTCAACACCTTCTTCATAATTTAAAATACAGAGGGTATGAGGAGTTAGGCCGCGTTTTTGGGGAGTGGCTAGGCACAGAGCTCTTAGAATCTGGTTATTTTGACTCCATTGACATTATAATTCCGGTTCCCATCCATCCCAAAAAATTAAAAACACGAGGATATAATCAAGTTGCTCTTTTTGCACAATGCCTTGCCAAAGCCTTAGACGCAACCTATATGGATTCAGTGCTTTTAAAATCGATTAACACAAAAACTCAAGTTTTTCAGTCTAGAGAAGCACGTTTTCAGTCGGTTGCGGATAGTTTTTATGCTAATAATATTCATGCTATTGAGGGGAAACACGTGTTGTTGGTTGATGATCTTATTACTACAGGCGCCACTATTGAAGCTTGTGCTATGGTTTTGAATACGGCATCCGACATGCGATTAAGTTTAGCAACGATTGCAATTACGCATTCCATTTTTCGTTAGTACTAAAATATGTTGTTACTTTGCGTAAAACGTAGTATAAATGGTCAAGAAGTTAGCGAACTTAGGATTTTTAGTGGGAGTAGTTTTGATTTTATCTCAGTGCGCCAATAAAGGAACAGCAGATGGTGGACCAAAGGATATCACCCCTCCTATTATTGTTAATTCCTTTCCAGAGAATTTTTCTGTAAACTTTGACTCAAATGAAATTAAAATCTATTTTGACGAGTACATCAAAATGAAAGATTTACAAAAACAACTTATCATTTCTCCTCTAATGGATCCATCGCCTGAAATCACACCTCTAGGATCTGCAAGTAAGTATATTAAAATTAAAATATTGGATACGCTCCAACCTAATACCACTTATGCGTTTAATTTTGGAGAAAGTATCACGGACAATAACGAAGGAAATGTGTTTGAGTATTATAAGTATGTGTTTTCTACGGGGTCTTTTATTGATTCACTTTCCGTCACAGGAATTGTTACGGATGCCTTAAATAAAGTTGTTGATGAACGTATTGCAGTTTTGTTATATGAAGTAGATTCAACTTTTACAGATTCTATTCCCTACAAACAAAAGCCAAAATACATCACTGTTACTGACAGTGTTTCGGGATTTAGTTTAGAAAACATTAAAAAAGGAACCTACCTTTTAGCGGCACTAAAAGAGGAAAATCCTGATTATATTTTTCAACAAAAAACAGACAAAATAGGGTATAAGAGGCGTATGATAACAGTGCCATCCGATACGGCCTATGTCTTAAAAATGTTTAAAGAATCTGTTGATTATAAGTTTAAACGCGCCAAACAAATCTCGTCGACTACACTTGCTTTTGGGTATGAAGGTCCAGCTGAAACTATGGCTATTAAACTCCTTTCGGAGACTCCAGAAGAATTTTCGTCGACCATAGTTAAGGAAGTCGATAAGGACACGCTTAACTATTGGTTTCGCCCAAAACTAGAAGTTGACTCCTTGGTTTTTGAAGTCACTAATGCAAAATTTATTGATACCGTGGTGGTTAAAATTAAAGATTTTAAATCTGATTCTTTAGTGTTTAAATCCCTTAGTTCGACATTGAAATTACATGAGCTTTACAAATTAAGCGCAACGATTCCTTTAGATTCTTTAGATGTTTCCAAAATCCAAATTATGGATAGAGATTCATTATTTTTAGAGCCTTCTGTAAAATTTGATACGCTAAACAATATAGTAGAATTAGATTTCGAAAAATCGGAGAGTAATAATTACAAGATTCAAATGCTACCTGGAACGTTTACGGATTTTTATGGTGCAAAAAATGACACCTTGAATTTTACTGCCAATACAAAATTGCAAGAAACTTACGGAGATGTTCGGATAGAGGTTCGCAACGGCGTTTATCCTATAATTGTACAACTCACTACCGATCAAGGTGAGGTGGTAGAGTCGAGTGTTGCTATAGAGGCTTCTCCAGTAGATTTTAAGAGTGTGACGCCAGGAATGTATTCTTTAAGAGTTATTTTTGATTCCAATCAGAATGGAAAATATGACACAGGAGATTATTTAAGTAAACTCCAACCTGAACGAGTTAGTTATGCCTCAAAACTTGTAGAGGTACGCGCAGGATGGGATACTATCGAAGAATTTATCTTGGAAGATTAAGACTTCAAACTCGCTTTCATCAATTCGCGATTCATACGTGCAATGTTTTCTAACGAAATGCCTTTAGGACATTCAACCTCACAAGCGCCGGTATTTGTACAATTTCCAAAGCCTTCCAAATCCATTTGAGCAACCATATTTTGAACACGGTCTGTAGCTTCAATTTGACCTTGAGGCAGTAAGGCATATTGCGATACTTTTGCACCAACGAATAGCATAGCAGATGAGTTTTTACAAGTCGCTACACAAGCGCCACAACCAATACAAGTCGCCGCATCCATAGCCTCATCGGCGTCATGTTTTGAGATTGGAATTGAATTGCCATCTTGTGTGTTTCCAGAAGTATTTACCGATATAAAACCACCAGCATGTTGTATTCTATCAAATGCCGAACGGTCTACAATTAAATCTTTAATGACTGGAAATGCATCAGCTCTAAAAGGTTCAATAAAAATGGTGTCACCATCTTTGAATTTACGCATGTGTAATTGACAGGTGGTAACCAGTCGATCTGGTCCATGGGCTTCTCCATTAATGTATAATGAACAAGATCCGCAAATACCTTCTCTACAATCGTGATCAAAAGCAACGGGTGAATCGCCCATAGTAATCAGTTGTCTGTTTAATACATCTAGCATTTCAAGAAATGACATGTCTGGAGAAATATCCTGAATAGGGTATTCTACAATCTTTCCTTCAGCTTTGGCGTTTTCTTGTCGCCATATTTGTAATGTTAAATTCATAGCAGTGCTTATTTGTATGAGCGTTCTTTAACTTCAATATTTTCGTAAACTAATGCTTCTTTATGCAGTTCAGCATCCTTAGGTTCTCCTTTGTATTCCCATGCAGACACAAACTGAAATTCCTTTCTTCTTTTTGCTTCTCCTTCTGGGGTTTGGTGTTCTTCTCTAAAATGACCTCCGGCAGATTCTTCGCGTACCAAGGCATCTTTCGCAAACAATTCTCCGAGCTCTAGGAAATCTGCTACACGACCGGCTTTAGCCAGTTCTTCATTGAATTCATCGGCTGAACCGGGTACAAGGACATCTTTGTAAAACTCATCTCGAAGTGCTGAGATTTCCTCAATTGCTTCCTTTAATTCTTTTTCATTTCGAGCCATTCCACATTTGTTCCACATAATTTTCCCAAGACGTTTGTGGAAATAATCCACAGGCTTGGTGCCTTTATTGTTGATAAAGTGATTGATCTCTGAGGTTACTTTAGCTTCGGCTTCTTCAAACTCTATAGTATCTGTTGGAATAGGACCGGTTCTAATATCGTCAGACAAATAATTTCCAATGGTGTATGGTAACACAAAATAACCATCTGCTAAACCTTGCATCAATGCCGAAGCTCCCAAGCGGTTGGCGCCATGCTCTGAGAAGTTAGCTTCTCCAATTGCATAAAGACCAGGAATAGTGGTTTGTAGGTTATAATCAACCCAAATACCACCCATAGTGTAATGTACCGCTGGATATATCATCATTGGCGTTTCATATGGATTTTCATCCACAATCTTCTCATACATTTGGAACAAGTTACCATATTTACTTTTAACGACTTCTTTTCCTAAGGTTTGAATGAGTTGTTCATCGTTTTCATCTAGGCCTTTAACGTGTGCTTTTTCTTTTCCGTATCTAATAATGGCTGCAGCAAAGTCCAAAAATACCGCTTCACCTGTTTTATTTACCCCAAAACCTTCGTCACAACGTTCTTTGGCTGCTCTTGAAGCTACGTCTCTAGGCACTAAGTTTCCAAATGCAGGATAGCGTCTTTCTAAGAAATAATCACGTTGATCTTCAGCGAGCTCCGTAGGTTTTAAATCGCGGTTTTGAATCGCTTTGGCGTCCTCAATATTTTTTGGTACCCATATACGCCCATCGTTCCTTAAGGATTCAGACATTAGGGTTAGTTTTGATTGGTGATCTCCCGAAACAGGAATACATGTAGGGTGAATTTGTGTATAGCAAGGGTTCGCAAAATAAGCACCACGTTTGTGCGCTTTCCAAGCCGCAGTTACATTACTACCCATAGCATTTGTGGAGAGGTAAAAAACATTTCCATAGCCTCCAGTTCCTAATACAACTGCATGTCCAGAATGGCGTTCAATTTCACCAGTAACTAAATTTCGAGTAATAATTCCACGAGCTTTACCTCCTACAATTACCACGTCTAACATTTCGTGACGGTTATACATTTTTATTTTTCCACGACCAATTTGACGGTTCATAGCAGAGTAGGCACCAAGTAATAGTTGTTGGCCTGTTTGCCCTTTGGCATAAAAAGTTCTGGATACCAAAACCCCTCCAAATGAACGGTTGTCTAATAGTCCACCATAATCTCTTGCAAAAGGAACCCCTTGTGCCACACATTGGTCGATAATATTGGTTGAGACTTCTGCTAAACGGTATACGTTTGCTTCACGCGAACGGTAATCGCCCCCTTTAACCGTATCATAAAATAAACGGTATGTAGAATCGCCATCGCCTTGATAATTCTTAGCGGCATTGATACCACCTTGTGCAGCGATGGAGTGTGCGCGACGTGGAGAATCTTGGAAACAAAACGCTTTTACGTTGTAGCCCAGTTCAGCAAGTGTTGCTGCTGCGGATCCACCGGCAAGTCCAGTTCCTACGATAATGACGTCGATATGACGTTTGTTGGCAGGGTTTACAAGATTAATATTGTTTTTGTGATTTGTCCATTTATCTGCTAAAGGACCATCTGGTATTTTTGAATCTAAAGCCATAATCCTATGTTTTAGTGTGTATGATTAAAAAAATGGAAAAGGGCGATGACAATAAATCCTAATGGGATCAGTATCGAGTATGCTTTTCCAAAACCTTTTAGTGATTTGGTGTATTTGTTATTAGCGCCTACCGATTGAAATGCGGAATTGAACCCGTGTAAAAGGTGTAGTGCAAGGAATATAAAGGCAACGACATAAGCACCTACTCTGAGGGGATTATGAAACTTCTCAACCAGTTCATGGTGGTATCTAAACTCGCCATTATGCAAACCGCTCATATCTCCAATAATATATTTTGTATTTAGTTCTGGAAACCAGAAATCGATAAAATGGAGCGCAACGAATGACAGAATAGCCAGTCCACTCCAAATCATATTACGACTCATCCAGCTTGAGTTTGCATTGCCATTGTTTTTGACATAACTCACTGATCTAGAGGTGTAGTTTTTGTATTCTAAAACAAATCCCATCACAAAATGAAATACAACTCCAAAAATAAGAACTGGCTGCAAGACAAATTGTACCAAAGGATTTGTTCCCATAAAATGAGACACTTCATTAAAACTATCTGGGTTAATTACAGATAAAAGGTTGATAGCAAAATGTTGTAAAAGGAAAAACATGAGGAAAAATGCAGAGAGCGCCATGGCAATCTTTTTTCCAATTGAAGACTTTAAAAATCCACTCATAATTAGATGTTATTTTTTAACCTTACAAAGGTAATTCACGACGATGTTTTAGACAATAACATTCGTGTTAATTTTGCTATTTAGAATTGTTTTAAATAAACCTAATCCGTTATAGGATTTTAACGTTTTAATATCGTCCTATTAGTATAATTTATTTTATTTTTGGTTTAAATACACAATGACATGAAATACCTGCCTATTAACCCTCAATTATTTATAAAAAATAGATTGAAGTTTTCGCAACAAATGATCCCAAAATCTATTGCAGTGTTTAACTCCAACGATGTTTTTTCTACGGGTGCGGACAGCACGCTCCCTTTTGAGCAACACCGGAATATTTTTTACCTATGCGGAGTTGATCAAGAAGAGACCATATTGGTTCTTTTTCCTGAGTGTAGTGAACACGCTCATAGAGAAGTTTTGTTTGTTAAAGAAACCAATGCACATATTGCAGTTTGGGAAGGTGCAAAACTTTCTAAAGCGCAAGCTACAGCTGCAACTGGAATTGAAACGGTATATTGGTTGAAAGAATTTGATTCGATCTTTCCTCAATTAATGGCTGAAGCCACGAGTTTTTATTTTAATAATAATGACCATTACCGTCAGGCCGTCGAAATGGAAACTCGAGATGATCGTTTTTTAAAAATGGTAAAGTCAACATATCCAAATCACCAACTTGCCCCCAATTTCCCTATTATGAAATCTATTCGTGGGGTTAAAGAACCCGAAGAACTAGCGTTAATTCAAACGGCCTGCGACATTACAGAAAAAGGATTTAGAAGAGTTTTGGGCTTCATCAAGCCAGGTGTTATGGAATACGAAATTGAAGCTGAATTCATACATGAGTTTCTTAGAAATCGTTCCAAAGGTTTTGCATACACCCCCATAATTGGCTCTGGGTATAACGCTTGTGTATTGCATTATATAGAGAATAACCAAGCGTGTAAGGACGGAGATATGTTGCTTATGGATGTAGGTGCAGAATATGCGAATTATGCCAGTGATATGACACGAGCCATACCTGTAAATGGACGATTTACGGCGCGTCAAAAAGCCGTTTATCAAGCGGTTTTGGATGTCAAAAATAACGCGACCGCTTTGCTTGTTCCGGGTACTATTTGGAAAGACTATCATGTTGAGGTTGGAAAAATGATGACTTCCGAACTTTTGGGCTTGGGCTTACTAGACAAGGCAGATGTTCAAAATGAAGATTCAAAACGGCCGGCTTATAAAAAATATTTCATGCACGGAACTTCGCACCACATGGGGTTAGATACTCACGATTTTGGCGCCTTAGAAACGCCTATGACAGCAAATATGGTGTTTACGGTAGAGCCAGGAATTTATATCCCTGATGAAAAAATGGGCATCCGACTCGAAGACGACGTTGTCATTCAAGCAGAAGGCCCACCTTTAAATTTAATGCGACAGATTCCTATTGAAGTCGAGGAAATCGAAACCTTAATGAATTCTAATTAAGCTTTTTTAGCGCAGCATTCTTTTTTACAATCTTTAGCACACGCTTTTTTCTCTGCTTTCATCTTGTCTTTACAACACGCTTTTTCGCAGGTTTTTGTACAGGCCTTTTTAGAGCCTGAAAAGTCCGCAACGGTTTGCATATTTTCTACAGAATAGGTGTCTGCTACCGAAGTCACTGCTTTGGTAATGCTTGATGGGTTGGCTTTGGCAACATCATACTCGACCATCGCCAGTTCGTTTTTAAAATCTACGGTAGCAGATTTTACGCCTTCCCTTCCAGC
>JABAYZ010000159.1:0-5042 GCA_018608735.1 Flavobacteriaceae bacterium
TTACACCATCTTCATCGGTATCATCGGTTGGAGCTGCTGGTACGGATTGAAGTTCAATAGCCCGGCCCGAGTTTTCAGGCACTACAAGATTGGTTTGGGTTACAGGAATTGGCTGAGTGGAATCTCCATCTTCTGTATTGATGTTTACAATATCTACCTCATAGATATTGTCTTTATTATGATCTTGGGGATTCTCGTGATCGGGTGGGGTGATGAAATCTAAATAATCCCCAGTGTCTTCGTTTTTCTCATCTTCTGTTTCGCGAGTTCTAACGGAAAATAGATGAGCGTCATTTCCACCAACAATTTTCTTTTTAATCTTCCATTTTCCTACACCTCTGTTGTCTGCATTTGGATTAAAGTAACGTTTGTAGCTTACTTTAGCATCTTCTTGTTCGTTCTGTACATTAAAGACCATAATATTGTAGCTCGATCGGGTAGATGAATTAGGGATGTCAATCACAATTAACTTAATCGTTTTTGTACTAACGATTCCTTTGTCATTGGTCGCCTCAACAGTAAACAGATGCTCTCTATTTTCTTCATAATCTAAACCACCAATTAAATATAAATCTCGACCATCGATTCTAAAGAGAGCAGCATCTTGACCTTCTAAGATTCTAATTTCTACTGTATTGTTAAAAACGTCTTGCGTTTTGTTGGTGTCTTCAATAACAATTTTTCCGAGATAGACATTTACATTACTAACATCATCGTCTCTTTTGTTTTCGACTTGCTCAAATTTTTCAGCATAGATCTTTGCTGCCTTAAATGCACAGCCAAAGGCATCGACTGCAGCGCCTGGAGGAGTATTTGGACAGCGATCTTTTTTGTTTTTTATACCGTCATCATCATCGTCCGAATCAAGTTGATCTTCTGAACAACCATAGCTATCTACTTTTTCATTTGTAGGTGTATTCTTACAACGATCCAAAGCATTTATTACGCCATCTCCGTCATCGTCTTCTTCTCCAACTGAACACCCATTTGTGTTTGCGACTTCATCCATTGGTGTAGTAAATGGACAAACATCCAATTCGTTTGGAACACCATCTAAATCGATGTCATTATCTGCCTGAGCTTGTGAACAACCAAATTCGTTTACACTTTCTCCAAATGGTGTATCTGGACAGCGGTCGAACTCATTTTCAATTCCGTCTAAGTCAAGGTCATTTTCTTTTTGGCTAATGGAACATCCATTCTCATCGACTTTCTCTCCAATAGGTGTATTCAAACAACGATCAATGTCATCGTTGATTTTATCAAAATCGGCATCAATTTTGCTCAATGGACAACCAAACTCATTTACAACAGCACCTTCTTCTGTGTCTGGACATAAGTCCTTATCGTTTTCTACACCGTCTAAATCATTATCTGTTAAGGTAGCTTCTACAACTTCTGCTAGTGTACAACCATTGTCATCTACTGCGCTTCCCTCTGGTGTTTCAGGACATAAGTCATTTAAGTTGATGATTCCATCTTTGTCATCATCAGCTCGTCCTTGATTGTCAATGTTTTCTTTTTGGCTACAACCATTTTCATCTACCACAACACCTATGGGTGTGTCTGGGCAAAGATCTTTTTCATTGCCGACACCATCTAGATCACTGTCCAGCTCAATTTCAGCACAGCCATTTTCGTTTACGTTTTGATTCAGTGGTGTGTTTGGACATAGATCTAATTCGTTGGGTACACCATCTAAATCAAGGTCTTGGTCTTTAAGTGCACAACCTTTTTCATCCACAATTTGACCTTTGGCTGTATCTGGACATTGATCCAATGGATTTTCAACTCCGTCTTGATCGGGGTCACGTTGTAGTTGCGTACATCCTTTTTCATCGACTTCTTCTCCCTCTTCGGAATCAAGACAGGAATCAATCCCGTTGACAAATCCATCATTGTCATCGTCTAATTGACTGTAAGCGCATCCTTTTTCATCAACTTCTTCCTCTTCAGGTGAATTTGGACAAACATCTATTTCATCTAAGATGCCATCCAAGTCTTTGTCAATTTGAATTTGAGCACAGCCATTTTCATCTACAGTCTCTCCTTCAGGTGAATTTGGACAAACATCCAATATGTCGATAATGCCATCACTATCTTGATCTTTTTGACTGAAGGTACATCCATTTTCATCTGCTTCTTCTCCCTTAGGTGAATTTGGACAAGCATCCAATTCATCTAAGACACCATCTAAGTCTTTGTCAATTTGAATTTGAGCACAGCCATTTTCATCTACAGTCTCCCCTTCAGGTGAATTTGGACAAACATCCAAGTCATCTATAATGCCATCACTGTCTTGATCTTTTTGACTGGAGGTACATCCATTTTCATCTGCTTTTTCTCCCTTAGGTGAATTTGGACAAGCATCCAATTCATCTAAAACGCCATCACTGTCTTGATCTTTTTGACTAAAGGTACATCCATTTTGGTCAACACTCTCCCCTTCAGGCGAATTTGGACAAGCATCCAATTCATCTGCAACTCCATCAAAATCTGTATCTTGAATTAGTGTAATGCGATTGTTCTCTTCTAGGGTAGAAGTGTTGTTTCCACTTGCATCAAAAATAGGTTTGATCAATTGAACAATCAATTCTTCTCCCTTTTGAATTTTTTCTTGTACAGTAAAATAAAGCGAAACTATGTTGCCATCTTGTTCTATTTTCTCAGGAGCTGAACTAACCAATGTTGTTGTTGATAGCTCAGTTTTAAGTATGAAATGTTCAACTGTAAGCGTATTTGAAGAGTTTAACGATGGATAAACAACTTCATTAAAGATTAATCTTAAAACGGAATTTTCGACCACCTCTATACTTTCTACATATGGATTTGTTTTGTCATTAAGATAAACTGAGTTGGTTGACTGCTGACTTTCAACTGCATTTCCAGCTTTGTCAAAAAGACGTTCATTTTTGAAAGAAACAGTCAATAATTCTTCACCGGAGACATTGTCTGTTAGTGCTAATGCAAGTTGTATTGTTTTTTCGTTTACTGAAATTGAGGTCACTGGGGGGCTGTCAAATCCTGCAGTTCCTCCCGTCAGATTTAATATGAAATCATCTGGAGAAAAAGTAGAGGAAGACGTAGCGCTGGTGTAAATATTGTCGTTAAACACTAAGTCTATTGTTGAATTGTCTTCTGCAAGTTCCAATGAGCTTAATACAGGGATTTCACTATCAATCGTAAAACTATTTGTTGAAGTATATAAAAATTTATTTCCAGCCTTGTCTTCTGCCTCAACCGTAACCGATGTAGTGGTATTAATCCCTTCTGGAATGCTGAGGGAGTAGTTCCAATGTGTTTCACTATTCGATGCCGACATGGCAGTAGGTGATGCAATACCACTCATGCTAAATAAAGGTGGAGTACTTATAGCCTCACTTATGATAGCTGTAAAGAGAATGGTTTCGCCTCCTCTCAAAAGAGAATCTTCTTTATTCCATTTTAGCTCTATTGTAGGACTCGTTGTATCTAGTGTAATGGTCTCACTAACCGCACCTGTAAATGCTTTTCCAGCAAGGTCAAACGCTGTATGAATTACTAGGGTAAACTCACCCTCGGGCCAATCAGTTGGAAGAGTCCATGCGTATTCCCAAACCTTTGAGGAGGTTGCTGTCATGGCAAAGTCTAACTGTGTATTCGCATCAGCAATAATGCCCAAGCGAACCCCATTGGCCATGTCTTCATCAAAGGTTGCAGTGACAACTAAGGTTTCATTTGCGTTCAGGTAACCGTTTTCTTGGCTAGTCATCAAGGTCGCTTCTGCTGATCTATTATCTACAAAATAAGTTAATGAAGAGGTTGAAGTCCCCTCATTTCCCGCGAGGTCATACCCAATAGCAGTAATGCTTACAGTTCCATTAATTTCTGTAGGTACAATCCAGTCGTATACCCACTGCGTCGATGAGTTTGTTGTAGACATGGAAACAGTACTTTGATCTGAAAAGGCCAAAACGGGAGCTGCACTTAGAATTTCATCAGAAATAGCGGTAATGGTAATTGTAGCTCCACCGGTTGTTTCTTGAGTAGTAGGATTATCTGACAAGAAAATTTGAGGCGCCAACTGATCACCCAATTCAATATTAAAGGTCAAACTATCTGTTCCAGAATAAGTATTTTCCGCTAAGTCTGTTCCGGAAACAGTGACAGAAACTTCGGTAGAAACCGTGGAAGAAACAGTCCAAGTATAGACCCACAGGGCAGAAGAAGCCGTAGCGCTCATGGCCGCATCTGTTACCTGTCCACCACTGATGTTTATAGTCGGGGTAGCTTGAATGGCTTCGGAGAAGGTGGCGGTGACCGTTACGGTATCTCCATTGGAAACAGTAGTAGTGGTTGGGCTAGCGTTATGCGAAAGGACTACTGTTGGTGAAACTGTATCGATTACTCCAGTGAACAGTTGGTATACTTCTGCTGGAGAAAGTACCTCACTCCATAGACCAATATCATCAATTTTTCCATTAAAGTAATACCATTTTCCGTTTCCTTGATGATGTAAACCAATGGTTAAACATCCCGATATATCGTAGTCTGCAGTTGCTGAGGAAGAAATTTCAAGACCATTTTTATATAATTTAGCATTATTTCCATTTACAACAAGTGAAATCATTTGCCATTGACCTAAAAAGGCAACGTCTTCACTTTCACTAAAATTAAATCCATTTGCACCAGAAGAAGTGATCATTCCTTTTTCTTCATTTGAATTAGAAGAGTCAGATAAATTTAATCTAAAGTTAGTCGTGTTACAACTGTAGTTGTTCCCTAGTATAGTTGCTTTCTTAACACTATTGTTCGGCCAAAAATACTGGTCTGGATTTATCCAAAGATTGATTGAGAAAGTATTTCCTAAATTGAAATCATGATCAAGGTTTATTCTTTTCCAGTCAACTCCATAACCATTTATTCCATCCCAGTCAAAGTCATAAGCACTATTTGCATTGCCATTTCTGTCGGTCGACAACTCTGGTAATTGTGGTCCAGCTAATTCTCCATCCTTCCCATTTCCACTTTCATCATTTGCATTACCATTAAAGGGATACCAA
>JABAYZ010000159.1:5142-8254 GCA_018608735.1 Flavobacteriaceae bacterium
GTGTTTTCACTCCCATTTTTACCAGTGGTTAATGTTGCTCCGGTAACACTTCCATTGTTCCCATTTCCACTTTCATCTTTTGCATTACCATTAAAGGGATACCAAGCGATCAGTCCCTCTGTGGGGAGATAATTGGGTAGTTCATGTATAATGTTAAAGGTCAAACTATCCGTCCCTGAATATGCATTTCCATAGGTATCTGTTCCCGAGACTGAAGCTGTAATTACTGATGCATTTGTGTTTGGTATGGTATAGCTGTATTGCCAATTTTCTGTCTCTGACGAAGGTGGGCGAACGTAGGCCTCAAAGGTATAGTCCCAAGAAGTATCGTTACTTGCGCGTCCTCCACTATAGGGATTATTATCACTTATATCCAGAAAGCCAACACCGATATTTACATCTGATAAACTAAGTCGAAGGGTTAATGTTTCGCCAGTACTTACATCAATATTTTCTGTATGTAAATCGAAGTAAATTAGTTCACCTTCGATGTAATTGCCTTCCACATCATTGTAAGCAGGTGTAAAAAGATTTTCACTAATGGCCAGTAACTCTCCAGAAGTTCCCTCTCCACGGTATACCTTCAAATTGATTGGTTGTGGCTCTCCATTAATGACAGGGTTTGCCATTTTCCAACCCACCTTCGTTAAACGCCCCGTATTGGAAACCGTGAAGGATTGCCATTGATCAGTATTTCCAGTAGAAATGTTACTAGTTGAATTAGATGCATCCCTCGATTCTGTACCATAACTATACGCTTGCATAGGATAACTTTCCACTAACCCTTCATTTGATGAAAATGTAATTACTGGGCTTGCAGCCATCGACCTACTAAAATTGGCGATTAAATGTACATCATCATTGATATAGACTTGTCCTTTATCTTTATTAGAAGTAAAAGAAGTCAACTCAGGTTTTATTAACGCATGACCAAATTTCACACTAAGGTAAAGTTCTTTTTCTACGCTTTCCTCATTATTGTATTCTATTGAATTGTTTGATGCGGGAGAAAGATGCAATTCTTCCTCTCCATCAAAAGTGCCGGTATATGAAACGGCAAATGTCAGTGTTTTTCCATCTGCAGAAACATCGAGAGACAGTGCAGTAGTGCTAACTAAGGAAGCAGTACTGTTTCCAATAGCTGGGTCTGGATCGTAAATATTGAGAATAAAATCTTCTTTGACTAAATCGCCCTCTTCGTCAACTAGATTCATCGCTTGATTAAAGGAGACCACAAGGGTGTTACTGGCTGTAGAAAAAGTAATATCAATTAAATCCAATTCGTTATTTCCACGGATAAATGGATAACCATCATTGAGGTTTCCAGAGATCAACCAGGACTCATTAAAATCCCAGTTAGTATAAGTACTCTTGGATTTTGCCTCGATATTCGTAGCAATTTCGGTAACCAAAGATGATCCAGCTGAGTGACTACTACCAGAGGAATACCAGTAATTGTCATTTCCGCGGGCACTACAGGAAGAACAAGTTGCTTGATACCCAATGAACCCTCCAATATTAGTGATGTTTGAATTAAGGTCAACACTTCCACTGCTGTAATTGTATTGCACTCCGTTAATAGAGTTATCGGTTTGGTTCCATCCAATAAAGCCACCTACCGCATTGTATGCCCCCGTAACATTGGATCTTGAGTAACTATTATTGATAGAGGAATAGGCATTTTGTCCAACCAATCCACCTACCATGTAATTTCCATCGACAGTACCACTGGACCAGGACTCCGTGATTGTTGAACCGTAGTCTAGTTTACCTACCAAACCACCTGTTTTCTGATAATCACTCTCTTCACTAGTATTCCCTTTTACATTTCCTTGAAAACTGGTCCACGCTAAATAGCTTTCATTGTAGGCTCTTCCTACCAAACCTCCTGTATTGATATTTCCTGTTACATTACCAAAGACATGCACTTCGTCTAGCGTTGCTGAAGTGGCCGAACCAAGGGCACCTCCAACATCTTCATTTCCATTAACTGTTACATCATCCAACCAAAGAAAACGAATCTCACCATTTTTTATTTTACCAAAAAGTCCTACAAAGTCTTCTGTTGGACGGTTAATGCTTAGATTATTTATATTATAATGCTGGCCATTGTAGCTTCCCGTGAATGAGGTTACCGCGTTACCAATAGGTGAAAAACCTTCAAGGATTTCTGAACTTGTTCCTTCATCATTCCAAACAGCTGTTCCTTCTGCATTGATATCTGCTATTTGAATATAGTGTTTATCCCAGCGGCTACTGTCTTCTGAAATCCAAACTAAATTTCTAAGCGAGCTAATTTGATATGGACTACCTTGTGATCCATTTCCAGTTGAAGGAGCTTCTCCTTCTGGAGGAACTATACCAATGCTTAGTTCTTGGTTATACAATTGCTGAATTTCACTTGGAGATAAACTACTACTCCAAACCCCTATTTCATGCATAACTCTGTTTCCGGGATCATTACCACTTGAATTACCGAGAGAACCGATAGACCAATTTGTGTTTAAAAAAGAAATTGGGTTAAAATTTAAAAACACCTGTTCCTTTTTTAGATCTCCGTTAAGATAAATTTTAATTGTATTTCCTTCTTTAACAGCAGACAAATGAATCCATTGATCATTAATATTGGAAGCATCTTCTGAATACGCAACGTTACGATTTGCTCCATCATAAAACTGAAACCCTAAACTATAATCACCATTAGATCGATCAATGTATAGTCTATAACCCGCTGTTAAACTTGTTTGATTTCCACCAAAAGAAAAAACATTCAATGTATTATCTGTCCAACCACTCAATTTTATCCAAGCAGCAACTGAAATATCATCTGTCGAAATATTGAAATCTTGAGATGAACCATAAATTTTTCCTGATGTACCGCTTATTTGATAAGCACTTGAAGGTGAATTACTATTGTCACTTACAAGGCTTGCACTTGTGATTGAACCATCATTTGAATTATTACTTTCATCGTAAGGGTTACCATTAAATGGATACCAAGAAATTAACCCATCCGTTGGTAAATAATTAGCTAACGGTAAAGTGACCCCAACCCTTACTGTCCTTGATGCTGTTGCTGTGTTATTATTATGATCTGTTACAGAATAATACA
>JABAYZ010000061.1 GCA_018608735.1 Flavobacteriaceae bacterium
AGGTTTAACAGCTTATTAACGGTTTTAAAATAAAATATTTCTTTACTTTTGTATCACGATAAAAATCGCCTTTTATGTTTAATAATTTAAGTGAAAAATTAGATAAAGCACTCCACGTCCTCAAAGGCCATGGGAGTATCTCAGAAATTAATGTTGCCGAAACACTCAAAGAAGTCCGACGTGCATTGCTGGATGCCGATGTGAATTATAAAATCGCTAAAGAATTTACCAACAAGGTCAAGGCAAAAGCACTAGGTCAAAACGTATTGACCACGCTTCAACCAGGCCAATTGATGGTTAAAATTGTAAAAGATGAATTGACCACCTTAATGGGTGGTGAAGTTGAGGGGATTAACGTCTCTGCAACGCCAAGTGTAATTTTAATGTCTGGTTTACAAGGGTCTGGTAAAACAACCTTTTCTGGAAAATTGGCCAATTACTTAAAAACCAAAAAAACCAAAAAACCCCTATTGGTAGCTTGTGACGTGTACCGTCCTGCAGCCATCGATCAGTTGCACATTGTGGGAGAACAAGTTGGTGTTGAGGTTTATAGTGACCGCGGAAATAATGACCCTGTAGCCATTGCCAAAGCCGGTATTGCTGCAGCCAAAGCCAATGGGTGTAATGTTGTGATTATTGATACTGCTGGTCGTTTGGCAGTTGATGAAGCCATGATGACAGAGATCGCCAACATTCATAAAGCAGTACAGCCACAAGAAACATTATTTGTTGTTGATGCGATGACAGGTCAAGATGCAGTCAATACTGCAAAAGCGTTTAATGATATTCTAAATTTTGATGGGGTAATTCTTACCAAATTAGATGGAGATACCCGTGGTGGAGCAGCAATCTCCATAAAGTCAGTAGTCAATAAACCGATTAAATTTATTGGTACTGGCGAAAAAATGGAAGCCATTGATGTGTTCTATCCAGCACGTATGGCCGAGCGAATCTTGGGAATGGGAGATGTGGTGTCGTTAGTAGAACGTGCACAAGAACAATTCGATGAACAAGAAGCTCGAAAAATTCAAAAGAAAATTGCCAAAAACCAATTTGGGTTCGATGATTTTTTATCGCAAATCCAACAGGTTAAAAAAATGGGTAACATGAAAGACCTCATGGGCATGATTCCAGGAGCAGGGAAAATGATGAAAGATGTGGATATCGATGATGATGCATTCAAACATATCGAAGCCATTATTCATTCCATGACACCCGAAGAACGAACCAAACCAACTCTTTTGAACGCCAGTCGTAAAAAACGTATAGGTGCAGGGTCAGGAACCTCTATTCAGCAAGTCAATCAATTGATGAAGCAATTCGATCAAATGAGTAAAATGATGAAAATGATGCAAGGCGGTGGCGGTAAAAAAATGATGCAGATGATGAAAAACATGCCACGATAGTTTTAAAATAACCAACAGATATAATGATTTTACTAGACGGAAAACAAACCAGTGCAGATATTAAAGTTGAAATTGCTTCGGCAGTTACAAAACTAGTGGAAAACGGGAAGCGTGCGCCACATTTGGCCGCGATCCTTGTGGGTACAAATGGGGCGAGCATGACCTATGTAGGGGCTAAGGTTAAAGCCTGTGAGTTAGTAGGATTTAATTCTACTCTGATTGATTTGCCAGCCGAAACCTCAGAAGATGCTTTACTGTCTCAAATACAGGCTTTGAATACTAATCCAGAAATTGATGGATTTATTGTGCAGCTTCCGTTGCCAAAACATATTGACGAACAGAACATATTAATGGCCGTGCATCCCGATAAAGATGTAGATGGTTTTCATCCTGTCAATGTGGGACGTATGACCTTAGATTTGCCAACGTTTCTTCCGGCAACGCCTTATGGAATTATGGAACTTTTAGAGCGCTATGAAGTTCCTACTTCAGGAAAACACGTTGTGGTCATTGGAAGAAGTCATATTGTTGGTCGTCCGATGAGTATTTTAATGAGTCAAAAACGCCCGGCAGGAGATGCGACAGTAACCATCGCACATAGCCGTACCACAAATTTGGCCGAACTCACTTTAAATGCAGATATTGTCGTTGCTGCCTTAGGAATCCCAGAATTTTTAACAGCCGAAATGGTAAAGCCCGGTGCAGTTATTATTGATGTCGGCATCACAAGAGTTCCAGATGAAACCAAGAAAAGAGGCTATCGAATTGCAGGAGATGTTCATTTTGAAAGTGTTGCTGAAAAAGCAAGTTATATCACACCTGTACCTGGTGGAGTAGGACCAATGACCATCGCAATGCTACTCAAAAACACCTTGCTCGCTTGTGAACGTCACGAGGCGAATTCATCTATTTAGCAAAAATCTGAGACGTATCTTTAAAGGCTTTGAATTCTAAAGCATTGCCTGAAGGATCATAGAAAAACATCGTGGCTTGTTCGCCAATCTGGCCTTCAAACCGAATGTAAGGTTCAATGATAAAGTCTATATTCTGGTGTTTTAACTGTTCCGAAAACGTTTCAAAATCATGCCATGGGAGGATCACTCCAAAATGTGGAACGGGAACCTGTTTTCCATCAACCTTATTGACATGAAGATCAGTTTCGTCTTCTTTGGGTTTAAAATGAATCACCAACTGGTGTCCAAAAAAATTAAAATCGACCCAATGATCGCTATGACGACCTTCGTCACAACCTAAAACATCGCGATAAAAAGTCCGACATAGTTCTAAATTCCATACCGGAATCGCTAAGTGAAAAGGCGCTACAGTCATTAGAGTGCTTTTTTAGAGTGTTTCAATGTTTCGTTTAGTGTGTTCAATTCTTCATCTGTTAAATCGCGATAACTGCCCACCTCACATTGTTGGTGAATGTTCATGATTCGTGTGCGTTTCAAGGATTGTACTTCATAATTAAGATATTCACACATGCGACGAATTTGACGGTTGAGGCCTTGAGTTAGAATAATTTTAAATTCATAAGTACTTAGTTTTTGAACCTCACATTTTTTGGTGATCGTCTCTAAAATAGGCACGCCACCCGACATGCGTTGGATGAATGTTTGAGAGATGGGCTTATCAACCCTAACTAGGTATTCTTTCTCATGATTGTTACTTGCTCGAAGAATTTTATTGACGATATCGCCGTCATCTGTCAATAAAATTAAGCCTTCACTATCTTTATCCAATCGCCCTATCGGAAAAATCCGACTGGGGTAATTGATATAATCAATAATATTATCTTTTTCAACGCCGGTATCTGTTGTGCAAACAATTCCTACGGGTTTATTGAATGCGATATAGATTCGTTTTTTGTTTTCATTAAGGATGGTTTTGCCATCCACCTTAACCGTGTCGCCTTCCAAAACTTTAGTGCCCATTTCTGGAACAACTCCATTAATGGTTACCCGCCCTTCGTCAATAAGTTTGTCAGCAGCTCGACGCGAGCAATAGCCCGCTTCGCTTAAATATTTATTCAGTCTTGTTGTGGTTGGTTCCATGTGGTAAATTTACAAAAGTTTAGTGGCTCAAAAATTTAATTAATTCACCTATAACAAAATCACCTTTTAGGCCGTGACCAAGACCTTTGGTTGTTATAAGTGAAGCGTTTTTAAATTGTGCATCGATGTCAAGTGCATCTTGATAGGGGATTATACGGTCGTTTTTGTCGTGAATAATCAAGCCTTCACTAGTGAGATTTTGTACAAAATCAGCAGTAGAAAAATAATTGGGATGGTGCCCAAACCTATGCTCAATTAGCGCATCAATGCCTTTGTCTATGGTTTGGCTATAGCCCATCATCTCTTTATAGCGCTTCATGATGCCTTTGAATCCTGAGGGAGCACCAAGAAGTGCAATTTTTTTAGTATTAGTATAGCTGTGATTTCGATGAAAAATAACCAAAGCCATTGCGCCTACAGAATGTCCAATACATATCGTGGGTTTGAATTTTTCGCAAACGACATTTATAAATTCTGAGTAGAGTATAGCATTAAACGTATTGCTCCCCGATTTGCCGTGTGCAGGGCCGTCTAAGGCAATACTAGTATAACCTTCCTTTTGAAGTTGTTCAATTTCAGGTCGCCATCGTCCAGCGTTGCTTTCCCAGCCATGGGCTAATAAAACCGTTTCTTTGGAGCCTTTCCATTGGTAGGTTTGGATCGGCAAGTTGTTGTAGTATAAGGTTGTTTTGGTGGCCGTGTCCAAAAACAAACCCGCGTTTGTAGTGAGTTGTCCAGCTCTCGGTTTTGAAAATAATTGTAAAGCAAGTTTTGAGGCGTATGCTGTGCTAAAAAATCCAATGAAATTTACAATGGCGCCTACAAGTTTTGGGATAAGTGATTTCATGTCTATTCTTCTCTGTTTACGTTGTCCATTGAAAATGCAGGAGTGCAAATCGCTAGATATTCACAAGGGGCGTCAAAGGGGTTTGAATATTGTACACGAGTGTTTTTTTGAATTTTTATGGACTGCCCTTGTTCCAAAACGACGATATCGCCATCAATACTAAATTGTTTTTTCCCTTTTATGATGTAGGTATACTCGTCAAATTCTGGGGTTTGAAAAGGTTCGCTCCACCCCGGAGGGGCAACCATATGCGCAATGCTTATGGCGTCGTTGCCGTCTGTGGCTTTTCCAAAATGTTCTTCGATACGTTTGCCGTCAGTTGTTGGGACTATAAACGGTGTTTTTTGAATTTTATACCCTGCCATAGTTTAATACCATTGGATGTAAAAGTCTTTTATTTTTGCCGTTTCAGGAATTGAAATGGCTTCTATTTTTTGAGTCATATCATAGCGCATTTCTTCAGGGAGTTCTGTTTTATTAAGCGTAAAATACACATTGATCTCATCGACTGAAATGATCAGGCTTCTAAGTGTATTTTGAATGCTAGAAATTGTGTATTTGGAATTGATATCCCCAAAGGTACTGCGTGTATTTAGGCCGTCTTTGTTTTTAAACCGTTCGTCCATGATGCGCACCGTTCGAATGGTGGATAATGAGTCTAAGGCATAATTAGGGTCTAATTCTAGAAGTAATTTTCCTGTGCCTTTTTCAAAAATACTGATGGTATTGGTACTGCCTGTAAATTCGTCACCACCAATATATTTACTGATTGAATCGTTGCTAAATACCACTTTTAGGGCGTTCACTTTTGTGGAGTCTGTTAATAGGCCAATGCTGTGTTTGCGAATGGCAAAGGGATCTGCTTTTGTTTCACAAGCCACAAAAAGGCCTAAAAGTAATCCGATAAATAAATAGTTTCTCATGGTTGATTTTGTATAATGTAATGCTAATTTTTTAATATGGAGTAAAAATAAATGAAGTTTTATGACTTAAACCAAAAACTGTAAACTATTTTTGCGCATTATGTTAAAAACCGAAATTAAAGCGCTTGTTAGCGCAGGTAAGATGCTCCCACTCATGGAGGCGTTCTACACCATCCAAGGGGAAGGCTACCACAAAGGTACAGCTGCTTATTTTATTAGAATAGGCGGTTGCGATGTGGGCTGCCATTGGTGTGATGTTAAGGAAAGTTGGAATGCCGATTTGCATCCACCAACTGCAATTTCGGATATTGCTAATGATGCGGCTAAAGAAAGTCAAACCATTGTAGTGACAGGCGGCGAACCGTTGATGTGGGATATGAATCCATTGACCACCGAATTAAAATCAAAGGGCATGCAAACCCATATCGAAACGTCTGGGGCGTATAAGCTAACAGGGGATTGGGATTGGATTTGTTTGTCGCCTAAAAAATTAAAAGGGCCTTTAGATGAGGTGTATCAAAAAGCACACGAATTGAAAGTGATTGTCTATAATTTGGACGATTTAAAATATGCCGAAGAACAGGCTGCAAAAGTAAATCCCAACTGTATTTTGTACCTCCAACCGGAGTGGAGCAAGCGTGATAAAGTCACGCCTTCTATTGTCGACTATGTCATGAAACACCCCAAATGGAAAGTATCGCTTCAAACGCATAAGTATCTGAATATTCCTTAAATAAAAAAACGCCTTGATTTCTCAAGATGTTTTTTAATAATAAATTACAGCTTATTTTGTAAAAGGTACGGCAACTCTAAGGGTCCCCCAGCCTAAGTGCATGTGTATCCCGTTGTCTGATTTCTCAAAAGCGATAGAAAAGGCTTCTAAATTTTCTTTACCTTTTGATACTGGTACATCTATACGAGCAACATCATTTTTTTCGTTGTAGAAATAACTTCCCCATACATTTATGTCCGTACTCACAATCGCAGTCCATTTTTCCTCACCTGGAATGAGGTAAAAGGTATAGGTACCAGCTTTTATTTTTGTAGCACCTAACATCATATCTGTGTATAATGTTAATTCAGCAGCTTCATTTGCTCCAGTTCTCCATACGTTTCCTTTGGGAGCTAATTCAGCAACCGAACGTCCTTTCAATTGCGGACGACTGTATGTTATTTTAACAAGCTTGTCGGATTCTTTATAAGAAACAGGAAAGGATGCGGCGTCCATAGGACTTTTGTCTAGCCCTTTAAATTTCTGAGCATTTACATTAAATGATACTAACATTAAAAATGTAAATACAATTGAGGTCATAAAATTCGATTTTTTCATAATAGTTGAGATTTGTTAGTTTTGGTTAAAATTACTTTTTAATACCCTAAATAGTGGTAAATAAATGCTAAAGTTTATATGTTTAAAGTTTAAATCATTTCCAAAACTTATTTGGAATGCGAAAGGATTCACTTTGCTGAATCTTTGATTTCGCGCATCAGCGGGTCTTTTTAAAGACACAAACATTTTTCGCTAATTATAAGCAAATGACTTGATTTATATCACTTTTTGGCTGGATTAGAACATATAAAGTTACATTTGTATACTAATTACTAATATTTAGTTTTAAATTATAATCATTATAACGACTCTTATTTATAATATATAATCATAGCTGCATATTTGCAGTCTAATAAATAAGAAACTATTATGTGTGGAATTGTTTGTGCATTTGATTTAAAACAAAAATCAGAGATTTTAAGACCTCAAGTCCTTGAGATGTCCAAAAAAATAAGACACCGTGGGCCGGACTGGAGCGGTATTTATAGCGATGAAAAAACCGTCATGGCACATGAGCGTTTGGCTATTGTAGATCCTGCATCTGGGCAACAACCTTTATTTAGTGAAGATAAAAAACTCATATTGGCTGCTAACGGAGAAATATATAATCACAGAGAATTGCGTAAACAATTTAATGGAACATATAATTTTCAAACAGCATCCGATTGTGAGATCATTCTAGCATTGTATAAAGAAAAAGGGGTTGATTTTGTAGACGATCTCAATGGAATTTTTGGTTTTGCACTCTATGATGTAGAAAAAGACGGCTATTTTATCGCCCGAGATCATATGGGGATTATCCCTCTATATATTGGATGGGATCAAAACGGGACCTTTTATGTGGCTTCAGAATTAAAAGCCCTCGAAGGTGTTTGTACTAAAATCGAATTATTTCCTCCAGGACATTATATGTCCAGTACCGATGGTGCGTTTGTGAAATGGTACAATAGAGAGTGGACAGACTACGATGCTGTAAAAGAGAATGAAACAAGTATCGCTGAGGTTAAAAAAGCATTGGAAGATGCGGTTCACAGACAATTAATGAGTGATGTCCCTTACGGCGTTTTACTATCAGGAGGGTTAGATTCTTCGACACTTCTGATGCTTGGTATCCTCAATTGCATTCGTTTTCTGTTGGGTTAGAAGGGTCTCCAGATTTAGCGGCGGCTCAAAAAGTTGCGGATTATATTGGAACCATACACCACGAAATAAAATTCACCATTCAAGAAGGATTGGATGCTATAAAAGATGTGATTTACAATATAGAAACCTATGACATTACCACCATTCGCTCGTCAACTCCAATGTATTTAATGGCAAGAGTTATCAAATCTATGGGCATCAAAATGGTGCTTTCTGGTGAAGGAGCAGATGAGATTTTTGGCGGGTATTTATACTTTCACAAAG
>JABAYZ010000128.1 GCA_018608735.1 Flavobacteriaceae bacterium
TAAGTGTCGATTTTTATTTAATTTCTGGGCAAAGATAACATTAATTCAATAACTGCTTCGCATGAGCGATCGCCGATGCTGACAATTGTTTGCCGCCAAGCATTTGTGCAATCTCATCAACGCGTTCTTCTAGCGATAATTTCTTGAGGGAAGTCACGGTTGTATTCTTAATATCTTGTTTAAAAACTTTAAAATGCGACTGCCCCTTTGCTGCAATTTGTGGTAAATGTGTAATTGAAAACACTTGCATATACGCGCTCATTTGTTTCATAATATCGCCCATTTTATGTGCAATTTCACCTGAAACACCGGTATCAATTTCATCAAACATAATGGTGGGTAATTGTTGATATTTGGATAATACGGATTTAATGGCCAACATAATTCTGGACAATTCACCTCCTGATGCAGCTTTTTTGAGCGGCAAAAATGAAGCGCCTTTATTGGCCGTAAATAAAAATTCCAAATGGTCTTTACCATTGTATAAAAACGTTTCTGATGGATTTAATAGCATTTTAAATCGCGCATTAGGCATTCCCAAATCTGTCAGAATAACTTCTAATTGTTCGATTAAATCCGGAAGTACTTTTAAGCGTTGTTTATGTATTCTTAGCGCAAGTTTATCGAGCTGTTTTACGATCGTTTCCAATGCTTTTTCTGTATCCGCTATTGTATCATCTAAAGAAGCTAAGGTGTCTAATTGCATTGACAAATGCGTTTCAATGTCTATAAGCCCTTCCACCGAGTTCACCGTGTGTTTAGAAAATAAGTTATGTACCGTTTGAAGGATACCGTCAATTTCTTCTAACCGATTGGGATTGGCTTCTAGCTTAGTTTGTTCGGTTTCTATTTCACTAAATATATCATCCAATTCAATAGCCACACTTTGAATCCGTTCGGATAAGGGAGTGTAAATTGACGCAATACCCGAGAGTTTATGAAATATTTGTTTTAGGGTTATAAGGTTGGAGCTAACGCCTAAATCGTCGGTACTTATAATTTGATGGGCTAAAGCGAGTTCGGTTTGAATGGACTCAACATTATTCAATGTATTGTATTCGAGCTCTAGAGCTTCTAACTGAACCCCTTGAAGTTTTGCTTCTGTTAATTCATTTAATAAAAAAGATTGGTAGTCTTGCTCCTTTTCTGCTTGTAGCTTAGAGGCGATTAGATCGCTTAATTGTTTTTGGGTCGATTTGTAAGACTTCAACAGCTGCTGATAGGTCTCAATATCGGCACTATTTTTTGCCAAGGCATCAATGATTTGAAACTGAAAATCATCATTGGTGAGTTCTTGAGTTTGTTGTTGCGAATGGATATCAATTAACTGTCCACCGAGTTCAGCTAATACGGCTAGGTTTACTGGAGAATCATTCACAAAAGCTCTTGATTTTCCGGAGGGAAGAATTTCTCTTCTTAAAATTGTAAGCGTTTCAAAATCAAGATCATTATCTTCAAAAAATGGTTTTAAATTAAAATTTTCAATATTAAAACTAGCTTCAATGATACACTTTTGATTAGGGTCATTAATGTTTGAGAAATCAACGCGTTTCCCAAGAACCAATGCTAACCCACCTAATAAAATAGATTTACCTGCACCTGTTTCACCAGTGATACTGGTAAAGCCTGAATCAAATTGCACCTCTAAGGTGTCAATAAGTGCATAATTTTTTATGGAGAGTTCTGAAAGCAAGGTCTTGATTTATTTACAGGAACTAAGATAAACTTTCTAGTAAACTAATTTGAAATGAAATGAAAAAATTTAAAATTTTATTCCTCTCCACTTTCTTGAATATGTGGGTGCAATTTTGGAAAGTGTGGGAACTAGCTGTGTAATATTCACAGTAGGGCCATCTGAAAAAATGTCAGAAATCTCATCGGCTTTAGCATCAAAAAATACACGAAGAAGAAAAGAGTTGGGGCGTCTCTTATGCAAGTTCTCCAACTGCATTAATGTTTTTACAATTTTGGTCTTAGCTTGGGTCACATTTCCATGCATTAAATCCAATCCATCCAGATGATAGGAAAATAGAACAGAACGAATTTCTTTAAACGTCGGAGATAATATATTACTAATTAATGTACTTCGGGTTTGATCTCCACCTGAGGGTGGTTGCCAGCCTTTGGAATTGGTTTGCTGCGAATAGTTGACAATATTTTGTGCTTGTTGATAGTGGGCATCTCCCCCATTAAGCTCAAATGTATCAGCATCCATTCCTAAAATCATATAGACATGAAAAGCAATTACAGAGACTAAATTAGATTCAAACTGATTGGAATTAAAATTCAGATTCTGATATTCTAAATAGTTGAAATTAAAATCTTTATCATTGAAATTATATACGGAGCTGGCGTATGATGAATTATGAACGGGGCGTGCAGATTGAATTTGGATAGATCCCTGAAAACTACCAGATTGATAATCTTGAATGGTGATCACCATACTACATTCAATGCGTTCTTCTGTTTTGAACGTTTTGGCAGTCCAACGGGTGTTGTTTATAAATTCATTCAGTTGTTTTTCCATGGTTTTAAAAACCTGAACATTCTCGTTCCCTGTTTGCTGGGCATTGACAACAACAGTACAATTTAGCTCTTGCGAGCTGCCATAAATTGAAGAAAAAATAGCAACTAAAACAATTAATTTACGCATTGGTTTGTTTTAAAAGTTCATTCATAATATCAGTAGCAACATCAGCTTTTGATTTAAGAGGGAATTCGGTTTGAACACAGTTTTTGTCAATAAGGGTCACTTTATTTGATTTACCACCAAATCCAGCGCCTTTGTCGTTCAACGAATTTAGCACAATTAAATCTAAATTTTTATGTTTTAACTTTTTTATCGCGTTAGCAACTTCGTTATCTGTTTCTAATGCAAATCCGACCAACAATTGATGCGTTTTGATTTGTCCAAGCGATGCCAAAATATCTTTTGTTTGTTCTAACTCTAAAGATAACGTTGAACTCGCCTTTTTTATTTTGGAGCTTGCCACGTTTTTAGGTTTATAATCCGCAACTGCAGCAGACAAGATCGCAATATCAACGGATGAAAAATAGGTATGTGCTTCTGTGTACATTTCCTCTGCACTAATCACCGGAATGGTTTTAATGCGTAAATCTTCTGTAGTAAAATGTGTTGGTCCAGTTATAAGAATAACCTCTGCGCCTAGTTGAGCAGCCTTATTTGCTATTTCAAACCCCATTAATCCACTAGAATGGTTTCCAATAAAACGAACTGGATCTATGGCTTCATAGGTGGGGCCTGCAGTAACAAGGACTGTTTTGCCGTGCATAGGCAATGTTTTCAAAGTATGCGATTCCATATGGCTAACAATAGCTTCTGGTTCTGCCATTCTTCCTTCGCCTACTAATCCACTCGCTAATTCACCAGATGTTGCTGGTATCATTATATTTCCAAAAGATTGAAGGGCTTCTAAAGTGGCTTTTGTGGAAGGATGCTTATACATATCTAGATCCATGGCCGGTGCAAAGTAGACAGGACATTTAGCAGAAAGATAGGTGGCAATCAGAAAATTATCACTTGTTCCTGAAGCCATTTTTGAAAGCGTATTTGCTGTAGCAGGAGCGACAACAAACAAGTCAGCCCATAATCCTAGATCAACGTGGTTATTCCAAACGGCGTTGTCATCAACATCGGCTGTAAAGGATGAAATTACTGGATTTTTAGAAAGTGTAGAAAGTGTAAGTGGGGTGATAAAGTCTTTTGCGGCTGGTGTCATAATGACTTTCACATGCGCACCAGCTTTGATAAATAGTCTTACAAGAGATGCTGTTTTGTACGCAGCAATCCCGGCAGTAATTCCTAAAAGAATATGTTTACCGCGTAAAACAGACATGGTTTATTTTTCTTGAGAATCGTCTTCAACGTTACGGTAGTAAATTTTCTCATTTAACCACTCTTGAACTGCTAAAGCGTGTGGCTTAGGAAGACGCTCATAAAACTTAGAAACTTCAATTTGTTCCTTGTTTTCAAATACTTCTTCTAGACTATCATTAAATGTTGCAAATTCTTCGAGCTTATCAATCAATTCTCTTCGGATATCTGTGTTGATTTGCTCTGCTCTACGAGAAATTACAGATATCGCTTCATAGATATTTTGCGTTGGAGCATCTACCTTATTTCGATCGTAAGTCTCTGTATTAACGGGTGCATTTACTTTTTTTAAATCCATAATGAATATTAACTTTTTGTCGTTGTTGAATTAGTTTGAATTGATGTTAAGGTTTGAAACATCTTTTGAATGTCTTCGTTGTCTTTAGTTTCAGGAAATGCGTACAGTAATGAGTTGTAAAACGACAGTGCTTTTTCAACACGTTTCGTTTGTTTCCATTTCACACTATTGATCGCCAAGCGATAGGCAGAGTCAAATTTATAATACATGGCTTCTTGTTTAAAAGAAGATCCAGGGAATTCAACTAAAAAATTATCAAACGCCGTTATTGCAGAATTATAGTCCCGATGAAATGGCCCTGTTTTGTTGTATTGTAACGCAATGTTGTATGCTTTTTTTTCTAGTTTATGATCCAATTCTCTAACCAGTTTACTGGCTTGATCCAAATATTCAGAAGACGGATTTCCGTTGATAAACATTTGAAGTTTTTCTATCGCTTGTACCGTTTCACTTTGATCTTTGGAATATGCAGGTGAAAGATGGTAATAACTTTTAGCGCCTAAAAAGGCTATTTCTTGTAGCTTTTCACTTTTGGGGTAGGCTTCTACAAAACGCTCCATCTGATAGTTAGCAGTGTAATAATCTTTTGTTTCGTAATACGTTTTGCAATACATATACATGAGCTTTTGCGCCTGAGGTTTCCCTCTATACTTCGGCACAATTTGAACAAAAATTCGGTTTGCTTTAGCAAACTTACCAGCATCATAAAGCTTGGTGCCTAATTCGAATTTAGCTGCAACGTCATCGTTTTTCAAAACCTTCTGGTATTCACTACAGGAGTTCAATGAAAATGCAATAATTAAGATGTATATAAAATTCTTCATAAATATTTTAAGAATGTGGGCAAAATTACGGATTTATAACGGATTTAAAAAACTATTATTTCAGCTAAATTAATTGGTTTGTCTTCCCGTGATTCAGGTTTAAGTATTATTTAACTAAAACTGTGCTAAAAAAGCAGCTATTTTAGATTGTAGATTATCCGTTGCTGGTACAAGTGGCAAACGAACAGAGTCCTCACAATAGCCTAAGGCTTTAAAAACGGCTTTGATTCCAGAAGGGTTATTTTCCTCGAATATCAAATTAATAATAGGCATTAGACGTGTTTCTAACTTACGAGATTCAACCGAGTTACCTTCTAACCCCAATTGTATCATCTGAGAAAATTCTTTTGGAAAGGCTTGACCAATTACTGAAATTACTCCAGATCCACCTGCTAAAGTAACACCAAGAACCAAATCATCATCTCCAGAAATTATTAAAAAATCTTTTGGTTTCTGCTCAATTAATTCCAAATACTGTTCCATATTGTTTCCAGCTTCTTTAACTGCGATTATGGATTTAAAGTCATTTGCTAATCGTAAAATTGTAGAGGCGTCAACATTTTTGGCTGTTCGTCCAGGCACGTTATACAAAATAACAGGTATTGTAGACGCTTCTGAAACGGCTTTAAAATGCTGGTAAAATCCCTCTTGAGTAGGTTTACTATAATAAGGTGCTACTGAAAGAATAGCCGCAAAAGGCGAGAGGTCCGTTGATTGTAATTCGGCCACAACAGCCGCTGTATTATTCCCTCCAATACCGATCACTAAAGGTACACGCCCCCTGTTTGCCTTGATTATGGTTTGTACAATTTCTTTTTTCTCCTTGGCAGTAATGGTCGCGCTTTCCCCTGTGGTTCCGCTAATGACTAAGTAATTAATTCCGTTGGAAATATTAAATTCAACAATAGCTGCTAATGCGTTGTGATCTACACTTAAGTCTAATTTGAATGGAGTGATAAGAGCAACTCCAGTACCAATTAATGCTTTCATTTTATAATCTGTTTAGATGGGTTAAGTATTTAATTATTTCTGTTTTAAAAATATCAGTTTTTAAAGGGTCAATGTGTATTACAAGATCATTTAATCGCGCATCATCATCTGTAAGGCCAATTTTAAAATTGGATTTAGAAAGTGCAGTGACTAAATTTAATTCTAGTTTATTAGAATTATAATAGCTAATCAACACATCGAATGGTTGATTTACAAACTCATCAATTTCAACACTTTTTGGTCGCCCTAACCAATCAAAATTCTTTAAACTAAAAAAAGCATCCCAACTGTTTGGTCTATCTTTTTCTAGATCTATCATGGCAATGAATTTTGTTTTATTTTTCATCACTCCAATGTCAGTCATTAAATCTTGAAAAAAAATATAATCATGATAGGAATCGTAATCAAAAATAACCCCAATAGAATTAACTTTACCATCATGAAAATTCTTGGTTCTAGACTTAAGAATTTTTGTGATATTTTTTTTTAGTAATAGGGTTTTGAATCGTTTAAAAAACATGTACCTTTATTGATACTACAACTGTAATATAAATGAAATTTAAATTCGTTCAAATTGTTGGGTTTATTTCCTTGTTTTTAACATGTAAGAACTCCGGAGAGCAGAAACACTTTAAAGCTGAAAACATCTCTATTTCAATGGAGTTATCGTCCAACAAAACTATTGAAGCAACCATTGCGCCTTATAAAGCTAATCTAGACAAAACCATGAATAAGGTATTGAGTTATGCAGTGGACACCTATTCAAAAAAAGATGGCGACTACAACACCGCAATCGGAAATTTAATGGCCGATGCTGTTTTTGAACTCTCTAACCCCGTTTTTTACGCTCGTACCGGAAAAAATTTAGATATGGTGCTCTTGAATCATGGCGGGATTCGATCAATTTTATCCAAAGGGGATGTAACCACAAAATCCGCTTACAGTTTGATGCCTTTTGAAAATAGTGTGGTTGTGGTTGCGCTTAAAGGGGCTGTTATTATGGAAATGACAAGCTATCTCAAAAAATCTAAAAAAGCACATCCTATTGCGGGGCTTAAATTAGTTTTAAATTCAGATCACACATACCGCGAAATTTTGATCGGTGGAAAGCCTGTTGACCCCTATAAAATTTATTATGTAGCCACCAATGATTATCTTTACAATGGAGGGGATCAAATGTATTTTTTAAAGAAAACAGATACACTTTATGATTTAAATTATAAAATTAGAAATGTACTCATCGACTATTTTACATCAAAGGACACCCTTAATCCTACTAAAGACCATCGCTTTACAAAGCTCAATAACTAACCTAAATGAAACGAGCATGTTATAACTAAGATCGCCTAAGGAAATGATCTATTGCGAATACCTGTGACCGTTAAAAGACAAATAACTATAGACACATGAAACGTAGAAATTTTATTCAGAAAACAGCCGCTTCCACAGCGTTTATTTCTTTAAATGGATTGGGATTAGCATCATGCTCACAATTGACAGCAACCAAAATTACGATTCTTCATACCAATGATGTTCACAGTCATATTGAGCCATTTGGCCCAAATGACGGGCGTAACGCCAACAAAGGTGGTGTAGCCAGACGAGCATCTCTGGTAGAAGCCATAAGAAATGAGAATCCTAATACGCTACTTTTGGATGCTGGAGATATTTTTCAGGGCACTCCCTATTTTAATTTTTACGGCGGCGAGCTTGAGTTTAAACTCATGAGTCTGTTAGAATACGATGTGGCGACCATAGGAAACCATGATTTTGATAATGGAATTCATGGTCTTTACGCACAACTTCCTCACGCAAAATTTGACTTTATTTCTGCAAACTATGATTTCTCAAATACCGTGATGGATACGCATGTTAAGCCCTACAAAACATTCGTAAAAGACGGAATCAAAATTGGAGTTTTTGG
>JABAYZ010000122.1 GCA_018608735.1 Flavobacteriaceae bacterium
GCTTTTAGCACTTCCTAGGGCTTGTTCGTTTGGAACCACTCTAATTTTAGCAATTAAATCTCCTTTTTTAACGAGATCGCCTTCTTCAACAAAAATCTGGTCTACAATTCCTGAAATCTGTGGCTTCAATTCAATTTCCTCTTCAGGGTTTAACTTTCCTGTAGCAACGGTTTTGGTGTCGAGTGTGCTATAAAATGGAAGTTCTGTTTTATAGTCCACAACTTCTTTAGCGTTCGAATCTTTAAAGTATTTTAATACAACTACTAATAATATTAGTAAGACGACTCCTAAAATAATTTTTACTGTTTTGTTCATTGTTTTGGTTTTTTATTCTTCTCTTAATGCTTCTATTGGTTTAATACTTGTGGCTTTGAATGCAGGGATGAGTCCTATTAATGTTCCTAAGGTTACTAGTAGTAGTAAGGCGACAAACACCACGGCAATGGACACTGATGCATTTACAAGTGCTGCATCATCGCCTTGTCCCCATGCACTATCCGCTGCAATCAACATCCATCCTCCAGAAATAATCCCTATTAGTCCAGCGATAAAGGTTAAAAATACGGCTTCAACTACAATTTGACGTTTAATTTCAAAAGGGGTTGCGCCAAGGGCGCGTCTTACCCCAATTTCTTTGGTACGTTCTTTTACGGTTATTAATAATATATTTCCAATGGCAAATACGCCAGCAACTAGGGTTGCTATGCCAACAAACCATGTTAAAAACTGCATGCCTTTTAAAAATCCTGTGATTTTAGCAAATTCTTTTCCCAAATTAAAACTTCCAAAAGCCCGTTTGTCTTTAGGGTGAATTTTATTTAAATTTCGCAACAAAAGCTTAGCATCTTCTTCAATTTGCTTGATACTATATTCCGGTTTTCCCGTAATCATAAGCCACCCGATTTTATCGCCTTGGTTATATATTTGTTGGAAGGTTGTGAATGGAATGTGAATATCACTGCTTGGGCCCATATTGGCATTTTCGGTTTGGGACACTCCAATTACTGTGAAATTAATACTATTCATTTGGATGTATTGGCCAATCGCTAATTCATCTTTTTCAAAAAGCTGTTTGTAGATGTCTTCTGAAATAACCGCTACTTTTTTATTGCCATCAATATCGTTTTGATTGATGAAACGCCCTTTTAATAATTTCTTCTTCTGTACTTTGTCTAAAAGTGGATAATCGCCATTTATACTGTAGGATCCCGATAAGAAGTTACGCACAACAAGTGCTTGATTTCGATTTCGAGGGACTACAAATTCTATGCCTTCTACGTTTTCTTCAATTTTTTTGGCATGAGACAATTTGAGACTCACTCGTCTTCCTTCCTGAAATCCTTTAAATGGTTTGCTTGTACTTTGTCCCCATACAAAAACACTGTTGGTTGCAAAATCGCCAAAGGCACGGTTAAAGGAGTTTTCCATCCCTCTAGCAGCACCCAAAAGGGTAATGAGCAATAAAATGCCCCACCAAACACCAACCATAGTGATTGCTGTGCGCAGTTTATTTTTGCTCATGCTATCATAGACTTCTTGCCAGGTGTCTCTATCAAATAAAAATTTAATCATTTAGTCGTCTCTTAGTGCTACAATGGGTTTAATTTTTGATGCTTTTTTAGCGGGTAAATAGCCTGCTAAAGTTCCTGCGCCAATTAATGTTAGCGTTGCAGAAACCACAAGGCTTGTACTGACTGAAGGGTTTGTAATAAAATATGTTTTTAGACTTGGCCCAACCCATTCCAAAATCCCAACGCCGAGTAGGAGTCCAAAATAGCCGGCAATGGTTGTTATAAAAATAGATTCAATCAAAATAATAGCAACAATAGACTTTGGAGAGGCGCCTAAGGCTTTGCGAATACCAATTTCTTTGGTGCGTTCTTTTACAATAAATATCATAATGTTACTAATGCCTACAATTCCAGCAATGAGTGTTCCCATTCCAATAACCAAGATTATAATTCCCAAACCCGAAGTCATTTGAGTAATTCCTTTATTTTGCATGGCCATATTAAAAACCCGCACGGCACGTTGATCATTAGCCGCAACTAGAAAACGTTCTTTTAATTTTTTTTCTAAATCTAATCCAAAATCAATAGCTTGATTAAAATCTAGTTCGGGTTTATATGTGAGATTAATTTGATCGACATAATCATTATTCCCATAAACTTGTTGGGCCGTAGAAAGTGGCATATACAAAAGTCGTTCTTCATCATCGCCTCCCTCATCAGCAAAAACACCTACTACTTTATAAGGTATTCCACTTAAATTAATATACTTCCCAAGAGGATCTACTTTTAAAAATAGGTCTTCTTTGACTAGCTTGCCTATAACCACAACTTTGGTTTTGACATCCATATCGCGTTGATTGATGTAGCGCCCCTGATAAACCTTAGTTTTTTCTAAATATTGGTGGTCAGGATGGACGGCACGCAACGAATAGCTGTTTTTTTCATTTCTAAAAGCGGCTGCAACGTTTTTGTAAATCCGAGACGTAATAAATTCTACATTATCATCGTATTCTGTTTTTATATAGTTGTAGTCTTCATTTCTAAATTGAATCTGTCGACCAGCTTGCATGCCTTTATAAGCTTTGGTTGTTTGGCCTGAACGTATAAATATGGCGTTGGCAGCGTCATCTACAAATGCTTCTGCAAAAGTATTGTTTAAGCCATTTGCAAGCCCAAATAATACTGTGAATAACAAAATTGCAAAGGTCACTGTAAACCCCGAGAGTAGACTTCGTGTGCGGTTTTTATTGATGCTTTGAAATATTTCGCGCCAAAGATCCATATCAAACATAGGTTTCTGCTCTAACTTGGGTTACTTTTTTGTCTTCCATTATAACACCATCTCTTAGACGAACTATACGTTTACACATCGCCGCTATATCCTCTTCGTGTGTTACGATTAGAATTGTTTTGCCCTCGTCATTAAGTTGTTGTAGAAATGCCATGATGTCGTAGGAAGTCGTTGTATCAAGTGCGCCAGTAGGTTCATCAGCTAAAAGTAATTTTGGATCTGATGCTAAAGCACGAGCAATGGCAACCCGTTGTTTTTGGCCGCCAGACAATTCGCTTGGCAAATGGGTTTGCCAATCTAAAAGCCCTACTTTTTGGAGATGAAAACGTGCTTTTTCTTGACGTTCTTTTCGTTTTAGCCCTTGATAATATAAAGGCAATGCCACGTTTTCGAGTGCATTTTTGTAGTTAATAAGGTTAAAAGATTGAAAAATAAAGCCTAAAAATTTATTCCGATAAATGGCAGCTTTTTTTTCTGTAAGATTTTTTATGGGCACCAGATCTAGTATGTAATCGCCCGAGTCAGCTTCATCTAACATCCCAATAATATTCAGAAGCGTTGATTTCCCAGATCCTGATGATCCCATGATGGCAACCATTTCGCCTTGTGCTACAGAAAGGTCAATTCCTTTTAGAACATGAAGACTGGATTCTCCAATGGCATAGGATTTATGAAGCTGTTTTATTTCTAACATAAATGAATTTGGTTAAGTGATGAATCAAATAATTAATAGTAGGACGCTCAAAGTCTTAATTTGTTACAAATATAGAGTTAAAAAATAATACTTGATTTGCTAATAAATCCAGGCGCAAAGGCTTTTTTGTCGTATTTGTCACAACATACAAACACAAAAAAAAAACTTACATTTCACTATTTTGAAGTATAATCCAAAAAATAAAAAATATCTCATTTATGGCTTGAATTTTTTGAATAAAACACTTAAATTAAAGTCTTTAATTTGTAATATTGATAGAGTTAACCATCATAAATTAAACTAAAAATCATTTTTTAACAATCCTTTAACCTTAAACTAATTTAAATTCTGTGGAAAAATTTAAAGAAGAAAATAATATAATTTTAAATTCTTTGGGATATCATCTTAGACAGATTCGCCAGCAAAAAAAATTGCGTCAAAAAACAATTGCTAAGCTATGTGAAATGGATAGCGGAAGTTATTCAAACATCGAAAATGGCAAACGCAACATTACAATCTTAACTTTACTTAAGATTTCTAAAGTACTTGACGTTTCAATGTCAGAGCTGATGAATTTTGAAATTGAACGCTAGGCTTTTACTTAGAGTTTTTTAAGTAACGATACAAAAAGAGTGCCAATCCTCCAATTAAAACATAGGGGATAACCATGAGATATACTATACCGTTATTAACTCCTTTGGCCGTAGATTGTCCTATTTCACTTTCTAAGACGGCCCGACACATTGCGCACTGTGCATTTGTAGTTACAAATGACATTATAAAGGCCAATGAGAGTAGAATGTTCTTCACGATTTAGATATAATAGGGTGAAATCATAAGATATACAATAACGCCTGTAACGGCTACGTATAGCCAGACTGGAAATGCATAACGTACTATTTTTTTGTGTAATTCAAATTGGCCAAGACGCGCCCTAACATAGCTAATGAGCACTAAGGGAATTACAACGATTGAAAGGAGAATATGGCTAATCAAAATCGTGTAATATAGGTATTTTATTGGTCCTTCTCCAAGATATTTCGTGGAGTCGCTAGTCATGTGGTAGGCGACATACATTACTAAAAACAGTACAGAACAGACAATGGCTGTTTTCATTAGGTTTTGATGTAATGCTATTTTTTTGTTTTTAATGGCAAACAGTGCAAGCACTAGTAAAATAGCTGTAATACCATTCATCGACGCGTATATAGGCGGCAAAAATGAAAGGGAGTCAACGTTGGGCAAACGAACCATAAACAGTAAGGCGACCACTATAGGGATGGCTACTGAAACAATATTGATCCACAGTTGGTATTTCTTTTCGTTTGAAAGCGGTGTATTATTCATTTTCTAATAATTTTAAAATATCTTCTTTAAGCGCACTGATATCTTCAGATTCGCCGTCTTCATCAAATTGTTCTAACTGACTTATAATTCCTTTGTAGTAAATTTTAGGGTTTCCAAACGCATCTGTTCTAGAGCGAATATACCCTTCTTTATCAATAAGCGCAAAGTTTCCAGAATGTTCAAATCCGCCGTCAGCACCTTCTACTTCGGCAGCATAAAGATTAAATCCTGTATTGGCAAGATTGTATAGTGCGTCTTTATCTCCAGTCATAAAGTGCCAATTGGGATTGGTTACGCCATAGTTTTCTGCATACGTTTTTAGGACCTCCTGAGTGTCATAATCTGGGTTAATGGTAAACGAGGCAATTCCGAAATCGGGACGGTTTGGAAAGCTGTTTTGGATGTCAACTAGATTCTTATTCATCTTGGGGCAAATCGTTGGACAGGTAGAAAAGAAAAATTCGACAAGATAAACTTTGCCAATAAAATCGGCATTAGAAATCATATCCCCATCTTGATTTACAAACTGAAAAGGGATTACTTTTTTTGCTTCGCCATTAATCATAAGATACGACAAAGTTGTAGTATCTGTTACGCTCATCTGGACATCTTTACTTCGGCTTTCTGTACGTGTGACATCATTGTTTTTAATACGATCTATAATTTTGGGAATCACTAAAATTCCAAAAATTAGAATGATAAACGAAATGCCTACGTATGAATAATTAGTTTTTTTCATCTCCTTTTAAATCGTCTGCTCTACGGCTTGTAGAATTAAAATTTCCTTTGCGTTTTTGTCGGTATTCTGTAAATAAAATACGCATGTCTTCACTCATTTTATTTTTTAGGACGGTGACCTCTAAGCAATCGTATGAGCTCAACCCATATATAGGTGCCTTATTTGTAATTTGATTTTTATTGCGATCATCCAGACGCCCCCTTTGATGGCGTTCTTTATCAATGATAAAAACATCAGATGTATTTAACTTTGAGTCTAGAACTGTAGAAATTTTGAGCGCTTGATATGCCGCTATGACTTCTGCATCTGTTCCGAAACCAAATTTCCAATACTCCAAAAATTCGTATTGATTAAGTTCTTTCTCTAATAATTCAACTTGATTTTTTGCAGATTCCGGCACTAAAATAACGATCTGAAACCGTTTAAAACCACGGAATTTATCATAAACCAACTCTTTCAAGTTTAATGCTAAAATAGCGTCATCCATAGGCGTTTGCCCTAAAAACCCTAATACAGTGAGATGGTTATCTAATTGAATTGGTGTTCCGTTTTTGGTCACAAAATTCGAGAGCTCTGGAATATCTTTTTTAATGATGTCCAAGGTCTTATAATTGTGTTTAGATGGATATAAAAACAACAAAAACAGAACGGGTAAAAAAAACAGTACCGTAAGTACAAAAGGTTTTTTAAATTTGGTGATGTTCATATTACAAAAATAAAAAAGACGGCTCTAATAAGCCGTCTTTTTAGTGTTAATATTTATCTATTTTTAAAAATCGCGTTTCACAAATCCGTTTGTGTATACAGATTCAATATAACCGCCTTCTTGAAGTAATATAAAAACAAGATACGAAATTAGGAATATGGTTGTCCAGACCACTAATCTTCGAAGTGATTTTGTTTCATCACGCATGTGCATGAAATCCCAAGTAATGTAATAGGCTTTTACAATGGTAAGCACTATAAATATCAAATTGAGGCTTTTCGTATATATGAACCCCGAAAACAGGATGTTGCATAACAGCGCTCCAAATCCGCCCTCAAAAGGGGTTATTAATGGCACCATTAAAGATGCTGGTTTGTATATCCCTAATACAACTTCAACGAGCGTAATGATAGAAAGCAATAAAAGTACTCCCCAAATTTTTTGTGTATTGGACTTAAACTTAATTAAGCCTCTGAAAATTTCTAATTTATGTGCGTGTGCCATTTCTAAATAATATATGCGGTTAAACTAGGTAGAAGAATGTAAATACAAATACCCAAACTAAATCTACAAAGTGCCAGTAAAGACCAACTTTTTCTACCATTTCGTAACTTTTACGACGTTCATAGGTTCCAATAATTACATTGAAAAAGATGATAATATTTATCACTACTCCAGATAATACGTGGAATCCGTGAAAGCCTGTAATAAAGAAAAAGAAGTCTGCAAATAGTGGTGTGCCATATTCGTTAACTTCAAGGTTAGCGCCTTTTACATAACGTTTACCATTTTTTTTAACTTGATTTAAGGAGGCTGCTCTAGATAGAACTGTTTTTTCTCCGTCCTCATTGATCGTTTGAGTTCTCACCAAAATTTCAGGATGTGACTCTAAACCATGAAGAACATCGTTCACAGAAAATGCTGGTAAAGTCCCTTCACCCAAAAACCATATGCCGTTTTTATTTTCGTGTTGTGTCCGTTCCGTATGAGATGCCGTTGTAAAGTCTTCTACAGCAACACGTTTGAAAACCTCTTCGCCGTCGATTGTTTTATAGGTTCCAAATTGTAATATGTTTCCCCCTTTGGTTTGTACAGCGCCATAATCTCCTTGAATAAATGTTGCCCACTCCCAAGCTTGAGAGCCCACAAAAATGGCGCCACCAATAATAGTGAAGAACATATACCAAATGACTTTGTTTTTTTTCATTTCATGTCCAGCATCTACGGCGAGTACCATAGTAACGGAAGACATAATTAAGACAAATGTCATAAAGGCGACATAAATCATTGGAAGTTCTTGCCCATGTAAAAAAGGAACGTGTGTAAAGACTTCATCCGCAATTGGCCAATAGTCAATAAATTTAAATCTTGAAAATCCGTAGGCTGCTAAAAACCCTGAAAAGGTTAGTGCATCGGATACGATGAAAAACCACATCATCATTTTTCCATAACTTGATTTTAGAGGTTGATTTCCTCCACCCCAGGTTTTTCCTTCTGTTCCAGTGCTAACTACTGTAGAATCCATA
>JABAYZ010000214.1:0-2887 GCA_018608735.1 Flavobacteriaceae bacterium
ATTATTTTGGGAATTCTTATTACAATTGGTTCTAAAATATTTGCATTGTTCACCCCACAACTTATAGGGAAATCAATTACGTTAATTTCAAATCAAATTACAAACCCCAGCAGTACTGAGGTATTTAGATATGAAATAAGTTTAAATATTTTATACATTATTGGGGCTGCAATTGCTACTGGAATCTTCACGTTCTTGATGCGTCAAACGATTATAAATGTGTCTCGTTATGTTGAATTTGATCTGAAAAATGAAATCTACAACCACTACCAACAACTATCCATAGCGTTTTATAAACGAAATCGTACTGGGGATTTAATGAGCAGAATTAGCGAAGATGTTAGTAAAGTCCGTATGTACATTGGACCGGCAGTAATGTATACCATTAATACGCTAACGCTTTTTATTGTGGCGCTATTTTATATGTATAATAAAGCACCATCGCTAACGCTTTATACGATTTTACCGCTTCCTTTTTTATCAATTTCAATATACTTTTTAAGTAAACTGATTCATAAAAAAAGCACCATTGTACAAGCCCACTTATCTACATTATCATCTTCAACTCAAGAGTTTTTTAGTGGAATTTGGATCACAAAAGCGTATGCTTTAGAGGCACAAACTGGAGAAACATTTTCTGATTTAGCCAACGCCCAGCGTAAAAAACGTTTGGATCTTTCAAAAATACAAGCCGTGTTCTATCCGTTAATGTTACTACTTATTGGAGCAAGTAATTTATTGGTTATTTACATTGGTGGTAAACAATATATGAGTGGAGAAATTCAAGATATTGGAACCATTGCTGAGTTTATTATGTATGTAAATATGTTAACTTGGCCTGTAGCCTCAATTGGTTGGGTAACATCTTTGGTTCAAGAGGCGGAAGCATCTCAAAAACGTATTAATGAATTTTTAAAGGAAACTCCAGACATTGTTAACACAAACAAAGCATTGACAGCCATTAAAGGAAAAATCGTTTTTAAAGATGTACATTTCACCTACGAAGACACAAATATTGAAGCTTTAAAAGGAGTTAGTTTTACGGTTGAAAAAGGAAAAACACTTGCTATTATTGGAAATACTGGTTCAGGGAAATCAACTATACTTGAGCTTATTGGTCGGTTATATGATGTCCAAAAAGGGGAGATTAAAGTTGATGGAACGCCTATTAAATCCATGAATCTTAGCAGTCTAAGGACGAGTATTGGATTTGTACCGCAAGACCCCTTTTTGTTTTCAGATAGCTTAAGGAACAATATTAAATTTGGTAAAAACAACGCCACTGACCGCGAAGTGATAGACGCTGCAAAAAACGCTGTAGTGCACGACAATATCGTCAATTTTAAAAAGGGCTATGACACTGTTCTCGGCGAACGTGGCATCACACTTTCTGGAGGACAAAAACAACGTGTATCCATCGCCAGAGCGTTTATCAAAAATCCCCAAATTCTTCTTTTGGATGATTGTCTTTCTGCGGTAGACACTGAGACCGAAGAGCAAATTCTAAATAACATCAAAAAAGTTACCAAAAATAAAACTACAATTATAGTAAGCCATCGAATTTCTTCTGCCAAAAATGCCGATACTATTATCGTTTTAAATGATGGTAAAATTGCACAACAAGGCACCCATACCGAACTCATTAACGTTGAAGGTTATTACAAAAAACTTTATCAAAAACAATTAAGAGAAACTTCCAATTAATATATATAAAAAAATAAAACCAAAATTTTTAGAAAAGAAAACTGGAATTTAGTTGGTGTCTTAATTTATTTTTTAGACTTTTGATAGTGTTTAAGTTGCGATTTGTTTAATCGCTCACTATTATTTATACTGAAAAATATGGAACAAGAAGAAATCTATTCAAAAGTTTTAAGAGCTGGAAGGCGCACCTATTTTTTTGATGTAAGAGCAACAAAAGCAGGCGACTATTATTTGACCATTACTGAAAGTAAAAAGTTTACAAATGATGATGGATCTTTCCATTACAAAAAGCATAAAATTTACTTATACAAAGAGGATTTTACAGAGTTCAATACTATTTTAGGAGAAATGACCGATTATATTATTAATGCAAAAGGTCAAGAAGTTATTAGCGAAAGACATCAAAAAGATTATGTAAAACCAGATCATTCCTCTGGAGAATCTGAATCAAAAGAAGAGACTTCAGCTGATAGTTTTACGGATGTAAGTTTTGATGATATTTAATTGTCCGACCAGAGAACTCTACTGATAAGTTTTACACTGTAACAGAACTACGAAAACAAACTATCTTATTGGCGTTCCGTTGGGGACTTTGTCTTCTGGTGATAGCAGGATAACCTTCTCTGCATCAACGGCTCCTACAACCAAACACTGACTCATGAAATTAGCAATTTGCTTCTCAGAAAAGTTAATATTCGCTACAATTTGCCGGTCTAATAAATCCTTTTTTGAGTATAGCGTTGTAATCTGAGCTGATGATTTTTTGACCCCTAAAGCTCCAAAATCAATAGTCAACTGATAGGCTGGTATACGAGCCTTTGGAAAATCATTGACTTCTAGAATTGTTCCGATTCGAAGATCAATTTTAGAAAAATCTTCAAATGTAATGGTATCGCTCATATGAATTTGTGTTAAATCAAAAATTAAATATATAAATTTTTGAATGGTTGGTGGCTGAAAAAGATCAAATCTTTACATATATTTGAGAATATTTACAACCAAATGGCACTTACTCCTTCCAATATGCTTCCTTTAGAAACTGAAGCACCACACTTTGAATTATGGGATTCTGTTTCAAATTCTATAAAAACATTAAACAATTTAAAAGGCACTAAAGGCACTTTGATTCTTTTTATTTGCAATCATTGTCCGTTTGTAATTCACATCAATGAGGCTTTAGTAG
>JABAYZ010000214.1:2897-7722 GCA_018608735.1 Flavobacteriaceae bacterium
AAAACAAAGAAATTAGTATGATCGCGATTTCGAGTAACGATGCCATAACCTATCCACAAGATGGGCCTGAGCAAATGCAAAAACATGCTAAAAAATTGAACTACCCCTTCCCCTATTTATATGATGAAACACAAGCTGTAGCAAAAGCATATGACGCCGCTTGTACTCCCGATTTTTATCTTTTTGACTCAAATTTAAAGCTAACTTACAGAGGGCAATTTGACGATTCAAGACCTGGAAATGGGCTTCCTGTAAATGGAAACGATCTAAAGCATGCTATTAATTGTTTGATCGAAAACAGTCCTAATACCCGTTATCAAAAACCAAGTATTGGTTGTAATATCAAATGGAGAGTTCTCTAATGTATTTGTTTTAAAGCAGAAATCTATTACATTTGTGTTAGAATCCCAAATTCTAACTCTTATGAAACCTACTATTTTACTGGTACTATGTACCCTTTTTTTCCACTCCTATTCCCAAGATATTCATTTCTATAAAAACGCAAAAGGTGAAAGTCATATTTGCGGAGAATTTCCTGTTGACTTTCTAGAACACGATCAGAATTATAATGTATGGTTCAATAAAAATTATTCGGAATTAGAACTTCCTAAAAAACGTCTCAAATTAAAATCTAAGTTGAAAAACACAACGGTAGATATCTATCTCGGCACTTGGTGTGGAGATAGTAAAAAATGGGTGCCCCGATTTGTAAGATTATGGGATGAACTCGGACTTAAAAGAAGTCAACTCCGATTTATTGGTCTTTATAATGATAATGAACGCTATAAGACCTCACCTGGAAGCGAAGAAAAAGGGCAACAAATTCATCGTGTTCCTGCGTTTATTTTTAAATCCAATAATACCGAATATGCACGTATTGTTGAATCTCCAAAAAATGATTTAATAACAGATGTTGCCCAAATCGCTCTTGGATATCCTTCAATACCAAACTATGAAGGCGCTAATTATCTTTTCAAACTTCTTGACACGGCGTCATTTGAAGACATCGAAAAAAACTTTAATGAGCATTATACTAGTATCAGAACAAAAACGACCACTAGTAGGGAGCTGAACAGTTTAGGCTATGTACTGCTTAGAAGTAAGCGTATTAAAGAGGCTTTACTATGTTTTGAGGTCAACACCTATTTATTTAGGTATGAGCCTAATGTGTATGACAGTTATGGAGAAGCTTTGGCACTAAGTGGAGACCACTTAAAAGCACTTAATATGTATAAAAAGGTTATTAAAATTGATCCTAAAAACACCCATGCACAATCTCAAATTAAAAATTTAGAAGCAAAGGTCAGCTTTTAATCTTGAACCTTCACAATATGTAAATCTTCATATTTAAGAATATAGCTTGCTTCATTTTTATAGCCTCCATAGGGCTGAGGAATGTATTGAAACTTATTTGCTAGATAGGACGTTTGAAAATTGGAAGTTGGGGTATATAAAGTCCCATACCTAGAAAGTCGTAATAAAACATCCATCGTAATATCAAATCCTCTTACCGCATACTTATTTGGAAAAGTTCCAAATTTTTGTGTATGACGTTGTTCAAATTCAGGAGAAAATCGCGAATTAAAATTAACAGACGGGTAATGAAAATGTAAATTGGATAAATCATAATTTGACACATTTGATCCGTCAAAAGCTCTGTTTTTGGAAGTCGTCATTAAATATAGGTCACGCTCAATTGTAGATTCTATATTATTTTCATCCTTAATAATAGTTTTGCCGTTCATTGAGTTTAGCATACTAGTCACATTGGATACAAAACCTTCGTTGTTAGATTCTAGGAAAATAATTGTTCGCCCAGATAAAATTACTTTCTGAACATCTTCCAACATTAAATAAAACTGTTCTTCTCCGTCTTTGTCTAATTTTGAAGTCAACAAAGAAGCTTCAGGAAATTCGTTTTTTAAATAATTAGCAGTTGCCAAATTTTTGGCATCATATATAATTAAGGTGTGGTGTGGGACAGTATCAGATTTTACATAGTTTACCATTTTAGTTCGCATCCAAGTGTCATCTGGAAGGGTTTGAAATAAATTGGAGTGAACGTTTTTAGTTTTAATAAAAGGCGATACTACAGGGACATTGTTTTTTTGAACATGTAATGCCGTTAGCTCTAAGTTTTGAGGCGTTAGCGGTCCTAAAATGACATCGTATTCAGAGAAATTAGTTTGACGAAATAGTGTCTTTAAAGCCAAAGGTTGTCCGTTTGTGTCAAAAACATCTAATTTTGTAGAAATCCCAAGCTGTTTTGCAGAGTCAATTGCCATAACTACTCCCGAATAAAAATCTGTAGAAATATCAATATACCCATCTCTTTTAAGCTGATTTTTTGCTTTATGAAGCGAATCAAAATTAATCGTTTTTGATTTAAATGGTAATAAAAGTGCAATTCGTTTAGGTGAAAAATTCACTAAACTATCTTTGAGGTGAATTATTGGAAAAGTTTCAGCTGCTATAAATTGTGTACTTGATTTTGAAACTTTTAAAACCATCCCAAATTTTAGGCCGCTTTGAATCAATTCTGGATTGAGCGCTTCCAATTGCGCTTTAGTTAATCCTAATTTTTTTTCGAGTCTATAAAACCCTTCTTTAGCTTTTACGGTGTAGTACCCAAATTGGTCCTCTTTAATTATTTTTTCATCTGAAACCAATATGTTAGGGACATTCAACTGCTGACCTTCATTAAGATAAGTTCCCATTTCAGGATTTAATGCCTCTAACTCTGGAACAGAAATCCCAAATTTGTAGGCAATACGCCATTTACCTTCTTTTGGTAAAACGGTATATTTCTGAACTGAATTGGTTAGCGTTTGACTTGGAACCATCTTAAATTTAGGAATATAAATTTTATCTCCTTTTTTTAAGTTTTCCGAATAGAGTCTTTTATTGTGAGTTTTTATATCCTCAATAGAGAGTTTAAATTTTTTAGAAATACTATATAATGTTTCCTTGCGTCTAACTTTATAAACCTTGTAAGAATCCAACTCTTTAACAACTGTAGAAAGGGGTTGACTAGACGGCTTATATTGAGGAATAATTAAAACCGAATTAACAGAAAAATTTGATTTCGCATCTGGGTTTAAGATATATATATCCTCTGAGGTGATTTTATAATATTGGGCGATACTTTCAATAGATTCCCCTTCTTTTACGTTGTGTGTCTTTAAATTCTGAGCAAAGCAAAAACAACTAAAAATAAAAAATCCTGAAACAATTATTAATTTTTTCATAGTTCTAAATTACAAGGTTCTTTTAGGCAGTCACAGGAGTTATTCCCATTCAATTGTTGCTGGAGGTTTTGAGCTAATATCATAAACCACTCTATTTACACCTTTAACTTTATTAATGATATCATTTGAGGTTTTTTGTAAAAACTCATATGGTAAATTAACCCAATCCGCTGTCATTCCATCTGTACTTTCTACAGCTCTCAAAGCAACACATTTTTCATAAGTACGCTCATCGCCCATTACACCTACACTATTGACAGGAAGTAACATTGCACCGGCTTGCCAAACTTTATCATATAAACCCCATTCTCTTAAACCATTGATAAAAATAGCATCTACGTCTTGTAAAATACGAACTTTTTCGGCAGTGATATCTCCTAAGATTCGAATGCCCAATCCAGGTCCAGGAAATGGATGACGTCCCAACAGCGTTGCATCAATATTCATAGAAGCACCCACACGTCTCACTTCATCTTTAAACAACGCTCTTAACGGCTCTACAACGTCCAATTTCATGAAGTCTGGTAAACCGCCAACATTATGGTGGCTTTTTATTGTAGCACTGGGGCCACCAGTAGCAGATACACTTTCTATAACATCTGGATAGATGGTGCCTTGTGCTAACCATTTTACATCTTGAATCATCTGTGCTTCATCATCAAAAACTTCAATAAACACACGTCCAATTGCTTTACGTTTCAGCTCTGGATCTTCGAGTCCCTTAAGCGCTTCCAAAAAGCGTGCCGAAGCATCGACACCCTTAACATTAAGCCCCATACCTTCATATTGTGTCAAGACACTTGAAAATTCATTTTTTCGTAATAGACCATTATTTACAAAAACACAGTAAAGATTTTTTCCAATAGCTTTATGTAATAAAATCGCCGCAACTGAGGAATCCACTCCACCTGATAATCCTAAAACAACTTTATCATTTTGAAGTTTAGTTTTTAAATTGGCAACCGTTTCATCTACAAAAGAATCAGGAGTCCAATCTTGTTGAAGTCCAGAAATGTTAACTAAAAAATTATGCAATACTGTTTTTCCATCAGTGGAATGATATACTTCTGGATGAAATTGAATGGCATAAGTTGTTTCGCCTTCAATCCGATATGCCGCATTTTCGACATCATGAGTACTGGCAAGCAATACGCCGTTCGTTGGTAAGGTTTTGATTGTATCACTGTGACTCATCCAAACTTGACTGCCTGAACCAACGTCTTTAAAAAAGGGTTCATTGTCTTTTACAAACGACAAGTTAGCACGACCGTATTCTCTTGTATTTGATGGCGCTACAACCCCTCCAGAAAAATGAGCTAAATATTGAGCACCATAACAAACTGCTAACATGGGTTTGTGGCCACGAATTTTGGACAAGTCAGGATGCAAAGCAGATTCTCCTCTTACAGATTGCGGACTCCCTGAAAGCACTACAGCTTGAAATTCGTCTAAATGGGTTGGAATTTTATTAAATGGGTGAATCTCACAATATATATTTAGCTCCCGTACACGGCGCGCTATTAGTTGAGTATATTGAGATCCAAAGTCGAGAATTAATACCTTATCATGTTGCATGG
>JABAYZ010000263.1:0-6287 GCA_018608735.1 Flavobacteriaceae bacterium
CCGCTATAATAGAGGATATACTTACAATCCTGACATCAACGGGAACTTTCAAATTACTATTTTAGATCGCGACAATCCATCAATTGAAGCCGATTATACGGTCGTACATTTTTCACTTTTGAATCCTGAATTAGCCAATGAATCTATATATGTCTATGGAAGTTATAACAACTTCGCCTTAAACGCATCAAACAAAATGGTTTTCAACCCTGACAGTGGCGTTTATGAAAAAGATATAAAGCTCAAACAAGGATTTTACAACTATAAATATGTACTTGTAAATACTCAGGGGGAATTAGAAGAAGGGGTTATTAGTGGTGATTTTTATGAAACCGAAAACAACTATAAAGTACTCGTTTACTATAGAGACTTGGGTGCACGCTACGATCGCATTGTGGGTTTTGGAGAAGGCACTTCTACACAAATAGGCAATTAATACGCTTGGAATTTAATTCTTGTTTTTATCATACAGACACAACACGACAGAGTTTTTATGAAATAATTTTATAGTTTGACTAAATTTACTATTTTTATAGGCTATGATTGAGCAAATCACCAAAGGAATTAAAATTTCTATAGAATCTAACTTTGAAGGCACCTTCTACAAGGATGAATGTATTCATTATGCATTTAGTTATGAAGTTGTTATAGAAAATCAAAGTCACGAAGTTGCACAACTAATTGCAAGGAAATGGGATATCATGGAGGCTCTTAATGACAATGAAATTGTGATTGGAGAAGGCGTAGTTGGCGAAAAACCCATTCTTTTGCCTGGTGATCGTCACAAATACAACTCCGGATGTGTTTTGAAATCTCCTTTTGGTGCTATGAAAGGCAGCTACCTTATGGTAAATCCCTCCAACTCAAAACAATTCAAGGTCACAATTCCAACTTTTAAATTAAGTGCCTCATTTGCAAAAAATTAAACTACATTTTAAACTCAAACATCAACTATAAAGTGTAATTTTACACTTTATAGTACACACTAAAAAAAACATCATGGGAAAAGGATTTTTTAAGGTTCCAGTTGCAATAAATGAACCCGTCAAATCATACAAGCCAGGTTCTCCAGAACGTGAAGAAGTACTCACCACTTACAAAGCAATGCTAAAGGAAACTTTAGAAGTGCCTATGTACATAAATGGTGAAGACATCAAATCTGGAAACACTCAATTTATGAGTCCTCCACACGATCATCAGCACATTCTAGGCTCCTACCATACCGCAGAAAAAGCGCATGTAGAAACAGCGATTGCGACCGCTTTGGAAGCTCGAAAATCTTGGGCACAACTCCCTTGGGAACAACGTGCAGGAATTTTTCTTCGTGCTGCCGAATTGATCGCCGGTCCTTACCGTGCAAGAATCAATGCCTCTACAATGATTGGGCAATCGAAAACTGTTTTTCAAGCTGAAATTGATGCTGCTTGTGAATTTGTAGATTTTTTACGATTCAACGTTCAGTTTATGATCGACATCTATAAAGACCAACCACAGAGCACCAGTGCTGCTTGGAACCGCATCGAATACCGTCCTTTAGAAGGATTTACCTATGCCGTATCGCCTTTTAACTTTACGTCTATTGCAGGAAACCTTGCAGCATGCATGGCCTTAATGGGAAATGTAGTGGTTTGGAAACCTAGTGATAGCCAAGTATATTCTGCAAAAATAATTATGGATATTTTTGAGGAAGCTGGCGTACCTCCAGGAGTCATTAATGTGGTTTTTGGAGATCCCGTAATGATTACGGATACCGTTTTAGCAAGCCCAGAATTTTCTGGACTGCACTTTACGGGTTCAACACATATATTCAAAGAACTTTGGAAACAAATTGGGAATAATATTCACAACTACAAAACCTATCCGCGTATTGTTGGCGAAACAGGTGGTAAAGATTTTATCGTAGCTCATCCTTCGGCGAATGCCAAGCAAGTGGCAACAGGCATGTTGCGCGGTGCTTATGAATTTCAAGGGCAAAAATGTAGTGCCGCTTCTCGATCTTATATCCCCCAAAGTTTGTGGCCAGAAATCAAAGCCTTTATGATTGCAGAAATGAACACCTTTAAAATGGGTTCTCCAGAAAATTTTAGTAATTTTATTACGGCGGTGATTCATGAAGGATCTTTTGACAAACTCGCTGGATTTATTGATCGTGCAAAACAAGATGCGGATGCGACTGTGATTGCTGGAGGAAATTATGACAAGAGTAAAGGATACTTTATTGAACCAACCCTCATTGAAACCACCAATCCAAAGTATGCCACAATGAGTACCGAATTATTTGGCCCTGTAATGACAGTTTATGTGTATGAGGATGACGCTTTTGAGGCGACTTTAAAACTAGTTGATGAAACAAGCGAATATGCACTTACGGGAGCAATCTTTTCAACAGACCGATATGCGGCTACACTTGCAACAAAAATGCTAGAAAATGCGGCTGGAAACTTTTATATTAATGACAAACCCTCCGGTGCTGTTGTTGGGCAGCAACCTTTTGGAGGCGCTCGTGCTTCGGGAACGAATGATAAGGCGGGTTCTGCCCAGAATTTGTTACGTTGGATTTCACCGCGAATGGTCAAAGAAACCTTTGTGACCCCAACGGATTATCGCTATCCATTTTTAGAGGAATAAATAACTGATTGACTTTAATTAAAAAGCCACTCATTGCGTGGTTTTTTCAACGCTAACGCACGATTCCCTGCTTGCAGCAGGCAAGCTTTTGTGTGGGTCATTTATTTAGATCGCAAAAAATTAACTTTGTTGAATCTTCGATTTCTAGACTTTGAGCTTATATAATTTTCATTACTTTTCCGTTCAAAATTCATTTTAATACTTCATAATTTATATTGCATTTTATATTTTTTTTAGGTGCGGGGTATATGATAATAAATAGGTAAAGTAAATTTAAAAAAAATCAAATTACTGTATTTTTTAGTATTCCTATATTTTCAATTTCTAATTCTACTATATCTCCAGGCTCTAAAGGTCTGTGTACTGAAAATTTATTTTCAATTAAACTTCCCCAACCAACAGTACCACTCCCTAAAATATCACCTGGCATTAAAGATACATTATTTTCTGAAGCTCTTTTTATCATTTGAGGAAAAGTCCAATAAACCGTTTTATAATTTCCTTCACAGATTGTTTCACCGTTAATTCTAGCAGTCATACTTAAATCAAACCGGCCATCTGTAGTTTGTGGCATTTGTAAATGCTCTGGATGCGTTTCTCTTGTGATAGTACAACGATGCTTTTCAAATTCATCTTTGGTCACAATACATGGTCCAATAGCATTGGCGAAATCTTTCCCTTTGTGTGGTCCAAGAGGTACGGTCATTTCTTGTCTTTGAATTGCTCTTGCTGTCCAATCATTAAAAATGGTATATCCAAAAATATAATCATCTGCATTTTCATCCTGAATATCATTACCTTTCTTACCTATAATAACAGCTAGCTCCAATTCTATGTCAAATTTGGTTTCTTTTTCAGGTCGTTTAATTTTATCATTTGGGCCATAAATAGCTTGGTGATTGGTAAAATAGAAAATAGGAATATTATACCATTCTGGACTAACGGTATGCCCAAAAGACTTTGAAGCATTTAACATGTGTTCCTCAAAAGCAACATAATCTCTAAAACTTCTTGGATTGGTTAACGGTGCTAGTAATTTCACCTCTGACAGTTGATAATGTGGCGAAATAGTTTCTAAATTTTCCTCCCTAATAATTTTAAAATATGTTTCATGATCGTCAATAAATGCCAACATATCATTAGGTAGACGTTTATCTGCCTTTTGCATGGCAACTACACCATTTTTATTTAACCAACCAATGTGTATAGATCCATCTATTTTTTGAAAAGTAACTAATTTCATCCTAAACTTTTTAGTTGTTTAAATTGGTTGCATTAAAACGCCCATGGCCTTGCCAATGACCTGACCCATATTTGCACCTTCGGGCAACTGCTTTCCTTCAAATTCTAATAATTCCCATTCTGCCAAGGTTTCAGATGCCGTTACAATAGCCATACAACGTTCGTAACGTCTTTTCATAAAGGCATTAAATGCCTCTTCTACCGTATTGGATTTTTCTAATTCTTCTGCCAAAACTACGCCATCTTCTAAAGCTAATGCAGCACCAGAACCTAATTGCGGAACCGTTGCATGCGCACCATCGCCAATAACTATGGCTCTGTTTTTATACCAAGGGTCTGGTAAATGACTAGCTTCTATTGGGCGATAGTTTACTAAATCTGGATCTGTAATTTGTTCTCTAGCATCTTGAGCAATTTTAATAGGAAACTCAGCTAAATAATCCTTTAGCATAGGTACGTATGCAGATTTTTCAATCCAAGGGTTATCTGCTCCTTCAGCAGATACCAAAAACATATACATGCTGTCTTCTGACATTGGTATAAACCCAATTTTACTGCGCTTACCATAATACATATATGCAGTATCTAAATCTTCATGCTTTTTAAAGGCATATCGCCAAACGGAAACACCCATATATTTTGGTTTAAAATTACCAAAAATCAATTTACGCATATCAGAATTTATACCATCTGAAGCGATTAAGATGTCATAGGTTTTTTTAGTGTTATCGGTAAACGTTACGGTAACGTCATCTTTGTTGTTTTCGATGTGGGTTACGGTAGTTCCCATTTTATAGTGAACACCAAGTTTGATAGCCCTTTCATACATGATTTCATGCAAAGTACGTCTTGAAATCCCATTATGGCTAGGGTATTTTCCCATTGGTGGTGCACCTGCAAGACCAATAAAATGACCTGTTGCGGTATTCATTTTTAATTGCCCATATGGATATCCCTGCTTCATAGTTTCATCGGCTAGACCTATTGCATCTAGTGCTCTCAAAGCATTCATTTGTTGAATAATTCCAACTCCATATACATTGTACACATCTAGTCTTTCTGCTATTTCAACTTCAACACCATTTTGGGCTAAAGCAATTGCAACGGACTGTCCTCCAATACCTCCTCCAACTACGAGTACTTTTTTTACTGCTGCTGCCATGAGTTTTATTTTTTAAATTATACTATAATACCAAGCGCTATGCATGAATTTTTTCTGCAATCCAATCATACATATCTAGGGTTGGCATGAAATTATCTACTTGACAATGTTGCGCACCACTTTCTCCATCTGGCACAATTTTCATTTTATGCTCACAAGTCAAATGCTTTTCTAGTGTGATGGCATGCTCCGCAAAATTTTGCTTATCGCCACCACCATGCATAATGAATGTAGGCATTGAAATTTTTTCTGCAACACCATTTTCCAATGTAAAACCTTCTAGTTTTTTAAGGACACCTTCATAGGAGTCTTCATCCATAATATGCTGTACAATTTCAGCAAGCGGATGTTTTCCACTTCGGCCAGCCCAAACAGAATAATAAGACCAAACGGCACCAAAAATCATACATACTTTAAAACGCGGTTCAAAAGCTGCACAACGTGCCGCCATATAGCCACCCATAGAAACACCTGCAATGCCAACACTTGTAGTGTCAACTTCATCTTTTAAGTTTTCTAAAACCCAATCCAATACAGCTGTACCAGCCACATTATAATCGTATCTAGAATGAATATGGTTTAGACGTAAAGCTGCGCCTTGTCCTGGTCCGTCCATTGCTAATAAAGCGATACCTCTTTCCATCAAGTGGTCTCCAATTCCGAAATAGAGTTCTTCAGCCAAACTATCTAATCCTCCAAACATGACCATTACTGGTGGATTTGTTACGCCCATAGGCTTGAAAAGATACCCAGGTAAAAAAGAACCTTCAAAAGGGACTTCTACTGTTATTGGTTTCTCTTCAAAGTATTTTGTTGCATTAATAAATGCCTGACGTGCTTTCACATAGGTCTTAATTTTTCGGTCATCGTGTAGATTCATGAAAAACTCTGCCGTACGCAAATAATTAAAAGCTCTTAAATAGGTTCTTCTTGCAGAAACAAAAGCTTTCTTATTCTCGTAATCTTCTGCCCATTCATAAACTTCATTACCTTTATTTAACCAGGCTAAATTAAAAGTTTCTCTATTATCAGGATCAATGTTACTTGCCGCGTCTAGAATTTCAGCAAATTCACCACCACCATAATGCGCTTGTGTTAATGCTCTATTTACTTGATACGAAGGCATGTATTTGCCCGGGAAAAAATGCCACATAGTTTATTTTTATTTTTGATATCAGAAATTTATTTTACCAAATATAGTAATGATTCCATCTATCTATTTTTATTCAATTTTATTTTACTTACAATTCTAGCT
>JABAYZ010000263.1:6297-7709 GCA_018608735.1 Flavobacteriaceae bacterium
TGATACGACTTAAATGTCTACGGGCTTAACCGTACCATCCTCTGAAAGCCCTAATTTTTTACCCTTTGCCATTTCTGCAAACGGATTCACAGAGCCCCATGCATCATTAGGATTGTCTTTTAAATAATGGACATCTAAATGATCTGGTGCAAATACCAATCTGGCACAGGCATAAAATTCAAATAGAACACCACTTCCAGGGTCACGTATATAGATAAAGAAACCTTCATCTGCTTTATGTCTTGTTGGTGCTCCCATCACACTTTTATGTCCTTTTTCAATGAAGTAATCTAAAGCTAACAGAACTTCTTCTCTGCTATCTACATTCCAACATATATGATTTAATACTGCCTCATTAGGTTCAATATTTGGGTCTGTAAAAATTGCGATGTCATGCGATAGATTGGCAATGGTATGTAAGCCACCAATAGGTGGAATATGGTCTTCAATACGAATCTCATCAGGGTTTTTTAACCCTAAGCCTTTCCAAAATGCTTTTTCTGCAGGGTAGGTGCCTTTAGAAACCATATAGGTAACATGGTCAAATCTTCTAGGATTTGCACCTTTTAGACGGTTACTAGAATATCGGTCTGCGTAAACACTTCCTCTTTCGCCTTCTTCTCGTAACCACTCAACATCCCAGAATACTTCGTGTATATGTCCTTCAGGAGATTTAAAACGATAGGCTTTTCCGTGACCTAAATCTGGTTCTTCCCAGCCTAAACCAGCTCCAATGCTATCTAAATACGCCACTGCTTCCTCTAAAGCTTCAGGACTATCAGCACGCCAACCTAAGTGACCTAAACCTGAGGTTTCACTTTGGGTTAGTTTTAGGGTATGATGAAAGTAATCTCCCCATGCTCTCAGATATACTGATGTTTCTGTTCTTCCTGTTTCATCCATTCCAACAACATCCCTGAAAAATTCGACAGATTTATCTAAGTTCTCTGTAAGCACTTCAATGTGTGCTAATTGCGAAAAATAATGTGGGTTCTTTGCCATTTTATATAAATTTATTTTTTAATAAAAATTTTCTAATTCAAATTTAATTATTCTCTGTTCTTTTAGTTAATCAGTAATCAGCTAATCATATTCAAAATCAACTCTTTTAATAGCATTTTCTAGTTATGTCTGAAATTAATATTCATTTTGTATTCATAACTTCTTTAGTTTAAATTAAAGAGATGTAAATTGTTTTTACATAATAACACTAAACCCAATATGAATATTACCAGTTTCTTTATCAACATATGACTCTCGCTCTTTTTCTGTACCATGGCAGGTTGTTTTGGAGCAAAATAATGAACCTCCTGCCAAACGTATCTCATTACCTTTTTGGGTTGCAGTAATATCCCATACATTACCAATAATATTAACTTCATTTATCGGTGTTATAGGCATCTTATTATTAG
>JABAYZ010000148.1 GCA_018608735.1 Flavobacteriaceae bacterium
TCACATCGAGTGATTTTCCTATCTCAATACATGATTTGTACACAAAACCACTTTTACACTTCGACTATGCTTAGTGTGACAACTTAAAACGCAAGGTCGCATCGAGTGATTTTCGTAAGAAAATTGTATCGAGATGCTATTTTCTCAATACTTTAATTCTCTAGATGTAGAACGCCCTACTTAATCCTTTTTCGTCTCAACTAATCTTCAACCCATTTGTAGTCTCATGAGCTGCATCTGGGTTCACAAAAACGAGTTTACCGTCTGGTGTTTCGGTCATTAAAATCATCCCTTGACTTTCAACACCTCTTAATGCACGCGGGGCGAGATTCACCAAAACGGTGACGCGTTTTCCGATCACCTCTTCTGCCGTAAAACTCTCTGCAATTCCAGACACTATCGTTCTAACATCGATACCTGTATCCACCTGAAGTACCAATAATTTTTTGGCTTTAGGCATTTTTTCAGCAGTAATAATTGTCCCAACGCGAAGGTCTAGTTTTGAGAAATCTTCGAAAGAAGCGGTCTCTTTTTGAGGTTCCACAACAGCGTTTGCAATAGTGTTTGCTAATTTACTTTGTGCTAATTTCTCAAGTTGATGTTCAATTTCTGTGTCTTCAATTTTGGCAAATAACAATTCTGCTTTTCCTATTTTATGATTGGGGTTTATGAGGGGGTTTCCACGTTCAACTGCGGTCCAAGATAGGGGTTGCAACTGAAGCATTGTTTTTAATTTTTGTGATGACCATGGTAAAAACGGTTCAGAAACTACAGCCAAAGCTGCTGAAATTTGAAGCGCTACATACATAATAGTTTGCACACGTGCTGGATCGGTTTTAATCACTTTCCAAGGCTCTTCATCTGCTAAATATTTATTGCCAAGTCGGGCTAGGTTCATCAATTCCTGGCTCGCTTCTCTAAAACGGTAACGTTCTATAGATGTGGATAAAATACCTGGAAAGGCATTTACTTTTTCTAAAGTTTCGGTATCCACAGCAGACAGGGCATTTGGAGATGGCACAACGCCTTCATAGTATTTGTTGGTTAATACTAACACACGGTTAATGAAATTTCCAAAAATAGCGACGAGTTCATTATTGTTACGCGCTTGAAAATCTTTCCACGTAAAATCGTTGTCTTTTGTTTCGGGTGCAGTTGCCGTTAACACATAGCGCAACACATCCTGTTTTTCTGGAAAGTCTTTTAAATACTCGGGCAACCACACCGCCCAGTTTTTGGAGGTGGATAGCTTTTGACCTTCTAGATTTAAAAATTCATTAGCGGGTACATTTTTTGGAAGGATATAACTGCCTTCTGCTTTGAGCATTGCTGGAAACATAATACAGTGAAACACTATATTATCTTTGCCTATAAAATGCACCAAAGTGGTGTCTTCATCTTTCCAATACGACTTCCAGTCCTTGCCTTCGCGCTGGGCCCATTCTTTGGTAGAAGAAATGTAGCCAATGGGCGCATCAAACCATACATACAGGACTTTTCCATCACCACCCTCAACAGGCACAGGAATGCCCCAATCCAAATCTCGAGTTACGGCACGTGCACGTAAACCATCGTCAATCCAAGATTTACATTGCCCATATACGTTGGGTTTCCAGTCGGCTTTATGGCCTTCCAAAATCCATGCTTTCAAAAAGGCTTCATGTTTATCAAGTGGTAAAAACCAATGTTTTGTTTCTTTTAAGGCTGGAGTTGCTCCAGTAATTGCCGATTTTGGGGTGATGAGATCCGTGGCATTATGAGAGGTTCCACACGCTTCACATTGATCGCCATAGCTCTCTTCATTACCACATTTTGGGCAGGTTCCTACTACAAAGCGATCGGCCAAAAATTGTTGGGCTTCAGCATCATAAAATTGCGCTGTCGTTTCCTCAATAAAATCGCCATTATCATGCAGGGTTTTAAAAAATTCGGAAGCAGTTTCATGGTGAATTTTTGCAGACGTTCTGGAATAATTATCAAATGAAATCCCAAAATCTTTAAAAGAGGATTTAATATTCGTATGAAAATGATCTACAATATCTTGAGGGGTAACGCCTTCCTTTTTCGCTTTGATGGTAATGGGCACGCCATGCTCATCACTTCCACAAATAAATGCCACATCATGACCTTGTAGACGTAGGTAACGGGCATAGATGTCCGCAGGGACATATACCCCTGCCAAATGGCCGATATGAATGGGTCCATTGGTGTATGGTAAAGCGGCAGTAATGGTAAAACGTTTTGACATTGCATCTGATTTATTAGCACAAAAATACACAATATTACGCCCAATTTGAAACAGAATTTTAGAGAAATTCTTATCTTTACAAAAAGCCCGTCAAAATGACTCTTAATACTTTTATGTGCTGCCTTTTAATGGTGATATATTCATGTCCAAACAAGACGCTTATGGAACGCTCTACAACTCTTAATCCCTCTGAAATGATTCGTCCTTCCTATCTGAAATCTGGCGACACGGTAGCCGTAATCGCACCTGCAGGGGTTTTAAAACAAAATGCCGAAGTGATTCAAAATACCAAATCGCTTTTGAATAGCTGGGGCTTGGAAGTCGTTTTTGGCGCACATGTCGAAACAACGGCTCATCATTTTGCGGGTTCGGATAGGCAACGTACCTCGGACTTGCAATGGGCTTTAGACCAACCAAACATCAAAGCGATTTGGTGTGCTCGTGGGGGCTATGGCACGCTTAGAATTGTAGATGATTTAGACTTTAAACGATTCAAAATCCATCCCAAATGGATTATTGGCTATTCGGATGTGACCGTTCTACACAATGCCCTAAATAACTTAGGGTATGAAAGTTTACACGGCATGATGTGCATTAATCTTACCGAAGATAAAGTCGCCATAAAAAAATCTACTGAGACTTTAAAAGCGGCACTTTTTGGAACATTAACATCCTATGAAATCGAGGGCAATATTGACAATAGAACAGGAGATACTTCTGGACCACTTGTTGGCGGAAATTTATCGCTATTGACCGCGGATTTAGGAAGTAATACCAGTCTTAACACCAAGGGGAAAATTATTTTTATTGAAGAAATTGGCGAATACAAATACCATATCGATCGACAGTTACAAAGTTTGAAACGTGCCGGCTATTTTGACCATTGCGCAGGCATAATTATTGGTAACATGAGTCAACTCAAAGCCAATACTCCATCTTGGGGTCAATCAATTGAAGCCTTAATTTTGGAGGTACTCAAAGACACCAATGTGCCGGTAGCTTTTGGATTTCCAGCGGGGCATGAGCTCGAAAATCGCGCCTTATATTTTGGCCGTACCATACAACTCCAAGTGACCAAATCAAAAACGCGCGTCTTATTTGTAGATTAATTGTTTTCTATGATTTCAAATACACCACCCCCACCCTATTATGCCGTTATATTCAGCTCAGTGCGTACTAGTGACACTGATGGCTATGCCGAAACAAATGTACTTATGAACAAACTTGCACTGCAACAAGATGGGTTTTTGGGCATGGAATCTGGGCAGTCAGAACTGGGGATTACGGTGTCGTATTGGCGTGATTTGAAATCTATCAAACACTGGAAAGACGATTTGGATCATCAAGACGCACAAATTAAAGGCCAAAAAAATTGGTATAGCCATTACAAAGTGCGTATAGCCAAAGTAGAGCGCGACTATACCTTTATAAAAAAATAAGACCGCAATGTCTGATCATTATAATCGTGGAATTTCTGGAGAACGCTTAGCGGTTGAGTATTTGACTACTAAAGGCTTTCGCATTCTAGCTCAAAATTACCGCTATCTAAAAGCGGAGGTGGATATTATTGCTCAAAAAGACAACTGTCTGATTGCTGTGGAAGTTAAAACGCGTTCTTCTACGGCGTTTGGAGCGCCCGAAGAATTTTTGAAACCTGCCCAAATTCAACGCATCATCAAAGCTGTAGACCATTTTGTCACATCCAAAGACTTAGATGTTGAAGTTCGGTTTGATATTATCGCTATTATCCTTTCTAAACAAGCTCCTCAAATTGAGCATATTGAAAATGCATTTTATCATTTTTGATCTAAAACGGTTTTTAATTCTTCTAATGAATACGGCTTGGAAGTTATCGTTTTAGAAGCATCCAACACAAGGTAGCTTGGTGTTACCGTTATACCATACGTTGTTGGAATATCATTTTCCCATTTACCCTCTGCAATGGTATGTATAAAATTAGGCCACCCTTTGATGACTTCGTTCCATGGCTGAGAAGTGTTTTCTAATCCAATAGCAATAACCTCTATATCTGTATTGGGGTGATTTGAAATATAGGAATGGACTTCTGGCAGTTTGTTCATACAATGCCCACAATCGCTACTCCAAAAAACCAACAGGTAGGTCGTGGCGCCTTTCAAATCATATAGTGATGTTTTTGCCGCTGTTAAGGGATGTTCTATATCAAAATTGGGGGCTTTAGCACCAATTGCAACTCGTAAAAATGTTTCCATGGCGGCCTTCATTTCTATTGCTTTCAATTGGGTAGCCAAAGGTAATGCATAGGTCTCTGTGAGATATACTGTTAAGGCTTCCTGTTTTGATTTAATCAAAACATCATTTAGGGCGCTTAAACTTGTCAATTGATAGGATGGTGTTGTACTTGAAAATGCCTGATAAACCGCATCTATATTTGCTTTATAGTCCTCAAATGAAGGCGTTTCGGACGCGTGCATCCCCAAAATATAATCAATGGATTTGTCTATGATAAAATTTGAACTTTGAAGAATGGTATCTTTAAAATTAATCGGCTTAAAATAATGAGATTTCGCATTCTGAATGTAGGTTTTTGCTGTTTCCACACTGTTAGGTATATAGGGTTTACTGGCCACTATAAAATGTGAGACGATCATGCCTTTGGAAAGCGCTTCGTACGATTGTTGGAGGCTATCTATATGGTGGACACGTGTTTTATATGTTAGAGGGTCCATAGTCGGTTGAGCATACAATTCCATCAACTTGTAATGCGCCGCAGTAATGGATTGCGTGTAAGTTTGAAACAATTGGTTTTCTTTGGAGTTTATAAATTCTACGCCAGTAGTCCTATCGAAATTAAAAATAACATCTTCTTTTCCATTATAGATAAATTCAAAATTGTGATCGGATTGCGGTAAGGCATACACCAATTTATACATCCCTGGAGTTATGGAGGTGTCTAAATCGATTTTCATATGACCAAGCTCGTTCACAGCCCCATAACTTTTATAGGACAAATTTCCTGCCGAAAGCTGGTACAACATCGTTGTTTTAAAATCAGTGGCGGGCGAGAAAGTGCCCATAATTTGGTGTTGAGAAAGTCCAGAAAATGGAACAATTAAACTAAAATAAAGAAGGTATTTAAACATAAGACTAAGGGTTTACTAGTTTCAAATATAATCATCTTGAGTAGAAAACCAATAGTTATGCCAAAATTGGCTTCATGGCCTCTAGCCCTTGACGAACAGAATCTATGTTTGAAAACGTCATTAATAACCGAAGCCCCATACGCATTTGTTTTTCTTTTACCGTACATGCTTTGGGGTGAGTCTGTACATACTGCAATACTTTTGAGAAATGAACGCTTTGATAAAAACGACTGTCTTGATCACTGATGAAATAGCCCACTAATTTATGGTTTTTCATGACTACTTTTTCGAATCCTAAGGTTGTGGCTAACCACTTGATCCGCACACTATCCAACAGATCCACAACTTGTGTTGGAAGTGCTCCAAATCGATCGATCAAATCCCGTTCAAACCGTTGTAATTCTTCTTCATTTTTCAAGGTGTTTAGTTGGGTGTAAAGACTTAAACGCTCTGTAATATTATTGACATAATCATCTGGAAACAGCAGTGAGAAATCGGAGTCAATAGTCACATCTCTTACAAATTCCTTGGTATTTATATCTTCATTATATAGTGACTTGAATTCTGTTTCTTTAAGTTCCTCGAGGGCTTCGTTCAGGATTTTTTGATAGGTTTCAAATCCAATATCGTTGATAAATCCACTTTGTTCACCACCCAGAAGATCGCCTGCCCCACGAATTTCTAAATCTTTCATGGCAATATTAAATCCACTACCAAGAGCGGTATATTGCTCAAGTGCAGAAATTCGTTTGCGCGCCTCATTGGTCATCGCATGGAAATCTGGGGTAATAAAATAACAAAAGGCTTTTTTGTTACTTCGTCCTACGCGCCCTCGCATTTGGTGTAAATCACTCAACCCAAAATTATTGGCATTATTTATAAAAATAGTATTAGCATTGGGGACATCCAAACCACTTTCGACGATAGTGGTACTGACCAAAACATCAAATTCTCCACTCATAAAATCTAGCATGAGTTGTTCTAGTTTTCGACCTTCCATTTGGCCGTGACCGACACGGATTTTGGCATCAGGAACTAAGCGTTGTAAAAGTCCTGCGACTTCTTTAATGTTTTCAATTCGATTATGAATGAAATAGACTTGTCCGGATCGTTGAATTTCATATTGAATGGCATCCCGAATGGTTTCTTCACTTAAACGTGTCACAATACTTTCTATAGGAAAACGGTTTGGTGGAGGAGTCGTTATCACTGATAAATCACGTGCAGCCATCAAACTAAATTGAAGCGTTCGAGGAATGGGTGTCGCTGTGAGTGTAAGTACATCTACATTGTCTTTAAGGGTTTTGAGTTTTTCTTTGACTGCAACCCCAAATTTTTGTTCTTCATCTACAATTAGCAGTCCTAAATCTTTGAATTTAACCGATTTATTGACCAACTGATGTGTGCCAATAATGATGTCTAAACTCCCCGACTCTAACTGTTCTAGGGTCGCTTTACGCTGTTTGGCGGTTTTAAACCGATTGATATAATCTACCGCTACAGGAAAGTCTTTCAACCGTGCTTTAAAAGTCTTTGCATGCTGAAACGCCAGGATCGTTGTTGGCACCAAAACGGCGACTTGCTTGCCATTGTCAACGGCTTTGAAGGCCGCTCTTAGCGCAACTTCTGTTTTTCCAAATCCAACATCCCCACAAATCAAACGGTCCATAGGACGTTCGCTTTCCATATCGGATTTAATATCTGCAGTAGCCGTAATTTGATCGGGGGTATCTTCAAAAACAAAAGAGGCCTCTAGTTCGAGTTGCATCGAACTATCCGGAGCATACCTAAACCCAGTTTCTAATTTACGTTTGGCATAGAGTGTTATGAGATTGAACGCAATTTCTTTAACCCTAGATTTGGTTTTTTGCTTCAATACTTTCCAGGCCTTGCTACCTAACTTATAAACTTTAGGTGGCTTGCCATCCTTACCATTAAATTTGGTGATTTTATGAAGTGCATGAATACTCAAATACAAGATATCTCGTTCGCCATAAAATAATTTTATAGCTTCTTGTTTTTTACCCTCAACATCAATTTTTTGTAGCCCTCCAAATTTCCCGATTCCATGATCAATATGAGTGATATAATCCCCGATTTCCAATTTTGTTAATTCTTGAAGGGTAATGGATTGCTTTTTAGAAAATCCATTTTTGAGATGAAATTTATGATAGCGTTCAAAAATCTGATGATCGGTATAACACACAATTTTTTTAT
>JABAYZ010000189.1:0-655 GCA_018608735.1 Flavobacteriaceae bacterium
GTCAAAAGCTTAATACACCACCTCCAGTAAAAAAATAACATTCAAAAAAAAGCCGCTAATTTTAGCGGTTTTTTTTTATTGATAACGTTCCTGTGTCAGCTCCGTAATTTTACATATGACCTCTGTTGCACTCAATATACTTTCCAACGGTACATACTCATAACGGCCATGAAAGTTATGCCCTCCCGCAAAAATATTCGGGCAGGGGAGTCCCATAAAACTCAACTGTGAGCCATCTGTTCCACCGCGAATAGGCTTGATCAATGGTTTGATGTTTAAGGCCTTCATCGCATCCTCAGCAAGGTCAACAATGTGCATTACAGGCACCACCATTTCTTTCATATTATAATACTGATCCTTGATTTCAATTTCAAAAACTAGGCTTCCAAATTGTGTGTTCAGGGTGTCTACCAAATCGATAAGATATTGTTTTCGCGCTTCAAATTTATCGCGATCATGATCTCTAACAATATAGTGTAAGACAGTATCTTCGACTTTACCTTCCATACTATGTAAGTGATAAAATCCTTCGTAACCTTCGGTTTGCTCAGGTGTTTCAGTCTTTGGAAGTGCTTCAATAAATTTTGATGCATAGGACATCGAATTAATCATTTTACCTTTGGCATACCCAGGATGTACAATTTTACCTTTCACT
>JABAYZ010000189.1:665-7559 GCA_018608735.1 Flavobacteriaceae bacterium
GTGTATGCCCAGTCCGCACCAAATTTTTTGACATCAAATTTATGGGCGCCACGTCCAATTTCTTCATCGGGAGTAAAACCCACTTTAATTGTACCATGCTTTAGCTCTGGATGCTGAATAAGATATTCCATAGCACTTACAATTTCACAAACTCCTGCTTTATCATCAGCACCTAATAGCGTTGTGCCGTCAGTAGTAATCAACGTTTGACCTTTATATAGAAGTAAATCCTCAAAATAATCCGGAGATAAAACGATGTTTTCTTTTTTGTTTAAGACAATATCTGACCCATCATAATTTTCAATAATTTGAGGATTCACATGTTTTGCTGTAAAATCAGGAGACGTATCAAAATGAGATATAAATCCGATGGTTGGAACGTTGTGAGCAACATTAGACGGCAAAGTCGCCATGATATATGCATTCTCGTCAATAGAAACCTCCTGCATCCCTATGGCGCTGAGTTCAGCAGCCAGTTTGTTGGCCAAATCCCACTGCTTCTCAGTGCTCGGAGTTGATGTGGAATTAGGGTCGCTCTCAGTGTCTATTTTTACATAGCTCAAAAAACGATTCAGAATGTGTTTTTTATCTAACATATGGTTTTGTCTTTGGTCAAAAATAATTAACCCATCCATCAAACACAAGAGTTCACTTGCTTTCTTTTATATTGTATCTTTTTAATGTATTTTTGCAGTCAAAATACGCTTCATGTACAAATCGATTATCCGTCCAATTCTTTTCAAATTTGATCCCGAAGCTGTTCATTATTTCACCTTTGATGCAATCAAACTGTTGTCAAAAATTCCAGGAGTCCCTTTTTTAATACGTTGTCTTTTTCAAGTGAATCATCCCGATTTAGCGCGTGAATTGTTTGGGCTACGTTTCAAAAACCCTGTTGGTCTAGCTGCTGGATTTGATAAAAATGCGGTCCTCTACAACGAACTGGCAAACTTTGGATTTGGGTTTATTGAAATTGGAACTGTTACTCCAAAAGCACAAGAAGGCAATCCAAAAAAACGCTTATTCAGGCTCCAAGATGATAAAGGCATTATCAACAGAATGGGCTTTAATAATGCCGGTTTAGAAGCGGCGATTGTTCAATTAAAAAAGAATAAAAAACAACTCATCATTGGTGGGAATATTGGAAAGAATACTCAAACACCTGCTGACGGCTACACTGCCGATTATTTAGAATGTTTCGAGGCCCTACACCCTTATGTGGACTATTTCGTGCTAAATGTAAGTTGTCCAAATGTAGGGAGTCATGCTAAGCTAAATGATAAGGCATATTTAGAAGAATTGATAAAAGCAGTTCAAGCCTTGAATGCTAAATTTGAAGTATCAAAACCGATCCTCCTAAAAATTGCCCCCGACTTGAACACTACCCAGTTAGATGAAATTATAGAATTGGTAGCAGTTACCAAACTAGAAGGCGTTATTGCATCCAATACCTCTATTTCTAGGGCTAATCTCAAAACCAATTCCAGCACTTTAGAAACTATTGGAAATGGTGGGGTAAGCGGTTTGCCCATCAAAGAAAAGAGTACTCAAGTCATTAAATACCTCTCTGATAAAAGTCAAAAAGCATTTCCAATTATTGGTGTAGGAGGGATTCATTCCGAACAGGATGCTTTAGAAAAAATTGCTGCTGGCGCCGATTTGGTACAAATTTATACGGGATTCATCTACGAAGGACCAGCCTTAGTTAAGCGCATTAATAAAGCGATTTTAAAATCAACCGCTAAGCATTAATTAGTTTGAATACAGAGCTCCTTATCTCATTTGTAATTGCCACGGCAGCTTTGGCACTTTCGCCTGGACCAGACAATATATTTGTACTTATTCAAAGCATCACTTACGGCAAAAAACAAGGTATAGCCGTAGTATGTGGATTGATGACGGGCTGTATAATACACACTACTTTAGTGGCTTTTGGACTGTCTGCATTTATAAAATCGCATACTGAGTTACTTTTTGTTTTAAAACTATTAGGCGCTGGATATATGCTCTTTTTAGCTTTTCGCGTTTTTAAATCTACAGCAGTGATCACGACAAACCATTTGACAACAGAACCTAAACCTTTAGTGGATTTATTTAAGCAAGGGTTTGTTATGAATGTATTCAATCCAAAAGTCTCTCTTTTTTTTATGGCCTTTTTTCCGACCTTTCTGTTCAGTCAAAGTCTGACATTAGTCGTTCAATTTTATACACTTGGAGTTTTATTTATGATGACCTCATTTTTCATCTTTTCAATGCTTGTATTTTTTTCAAGTGCTGTAGGCTCCATTTTAAAATCAAACACACGTTTTGGGGGTGTCTTAAAATGGGTACAGCTTACAGTTTTTGTAGGAATTGCAATTTTTATTTTAATCACACCTTAAATTTACGAATGGAAAAAATTAAACTGATTTGGGATTTTAGAGGCCCTGCAAGCCCTCAGACAGCGGCACATTTCAAGATCCACCTCTTAGAATTTTTTGCCTACGAAAAATTACTACTGATAGATTCTGGCGTAGAATCCGTTCATGACGTACACCATTATACCTTTGCGGTGATTGATAAACAAAATTTAGAGTTTATAAAAACAGCACTCAAACCTACTAGAGGACAGCGCGTCCAAGCGGACTAGGGTTTTGTTATTTATACGTTTCTAAAAGCTTGTATTGTGCCTCGATAGCGGCAGTAAATTCAGTTTTCATGCTTGCTACAAGTTCCGCAACTGAGGGCGCATCCTTGATACTTGTTACTCCTTGTCCAGCAGACCAAATGGTTGCCCAAGCTTTTGCTTCATTTTCATGCGCAGTCAGTTCTTTTCCAAAATCAATTTTCTTGTGCTGACTGAGCATTTCCTCCGTTATGCCCATCGCTTCTATACTAGGACGTAAAAAGTTTGCTGCGACTCCAGATATAGCAGCGGTATACACCACATCATTGGCGCCACTCGAGATAATCATATCTCGATAGGCTTCAGGCGCTTTACTTTCTTTGGTATTGATGAAACGCGTTCCCATATAGGCAATATCGGCACCCATTTGCATGGCAGACGCGATGTCACGACCGTTACTAATACACCCCGATAAAATCACCGTTTTCTTAAAAAAGCTTTTAATTTCAGCAACCAAAGGCATAGGGTTTAGTGTACCTGCATGGCCCCCAGCTCCTGCGGCGACTACAATCAATCCATCGACATTGGCTTCCGCAGCTTTTTCTGCATGGCGTTTTTTGATCACATCATGAAACACTAAGCCGCCATAACTGTGGATCGCATCAACCAATTGAGGTACTGCTCCTAAGGAAGTAATGATAATCGGTACTTGGTGTTTTACGCATATCGCCAAATCTGCTTGTATACGGGGATTGGAATGGTGCACGATTAAATTAACTCCGAAAGGCGCAGGTTTTGTCCCTGTTTCTTTTTCAAAATCAGCCAGCGCTGTTTTAATTTCGATTAACCAGTCCTCAAAACCCTCTGTAGTACGTTGGTTCAATGCTGGAAAGGTTCCTACAATGCCGTTCTTACAACATTCAATGACCAGTTTTGGACCGGATATTAAAAACATTGGTGCTGCAATGGCAGGGATTGATAATTCTTTTATAAATGCGGGTTGACTCATAGTGTGTGTTTTTAATCGTTGTGTTTGGTATTGAAATCTACTTGCAATATAAGACTTGTATGGCAAATATTTAATTTAATTTCAACAAGTTGTAGGGTTTAATTTCTGATTCATGTGTTGAGTTCAAAGGAATTTGAAACACCAGTACGCGTTAATTTTATGGTAAACATAAATATTTTAGTTTAATTAAATGTTATATTTGGTTAAACGAAAATATAAAAATTCCTTAAATGATGTCAAAATTCATAACAACGCTTACGCTCGTATTTATCTTTTTAATTTCTTCTAGTTTTATTGAGAAGCATCACACTCAAGAGTTTCAGGCAAAAGCCTATTATTTTTCCAAATCTAAAATGGACCTTGGAAAGTGGGGAGCTCGACTGAGTGAAGCTCAGAAAAAAGAAGTCGGAGCACGGATGAAAAACAGATTGGAAAAAGGCTATGTTTTGTCCTTTAATAAAGAAGAGTCGCTATTTACAGAAGAAGATCAATTGGATGCGATTTCTGGAGCGACAGATTCTTGGGGTAAAAACTTTGCGCCAGGAAGGCAATATAAAAATGTAAAAACAAACACCCAGCTTCAGCAGCAAGAGTTTTATGGGAAAAAGTTTTTGGTTGAGGATGTATTGCAGCCTATACAATGGAACATGGAATCCGAAACCAAAAAAATAGGCAACTACTCTTGTTTTAAAGCGACTGCCCTAATTCCTACAAACGAGTTAACATGGTACTCTTTTTCATGGGATAAATTAAGAAACTCAAGTGAATCCGATTCTACAGAAATTAAACAAATTAAAATGACACAAGTTGAGGCATGGTATGCGCCTCAAATTCCAGTGCGTCACGGCCCTTTAGACTATTGGGGGCTTCCAGGGCTGATTTTAGAAGTTAGCGCTGATAATACGACTATGCTATGTTCCAAATTGGTACTAAACCCCGGGGAAATCATTGAGATCGAAGCACCAAGTAAAGGCAAAGTGGTTTCTAAATCTGAATACCAAGTCATTATTACTACTAAAATGAAAGAATTTCGTAATAATCGGATGAGACGTTAGTAAAGCAGCGTAAATCAGTCTGCGATTTTTTCAATAATTAGATTTTATTTTTAATTATCAATAGCGAAAACAGGCGTATTTTTAGAATATCGAAAAACTGAATGTATTTATTGAGTCCGATGATGTTCCATTTTAATTAATTTTTATATTTACTCCGTATTAATGATGCGATAATTTTTATTGTTACACTAGTTATAATGGACCTACATATTTTTAAAACCTTAATTACTTCAACGGCTACTCTATATAGCCCTGGTTTTTCACGTCCCCGTATTTCACGTCGTCGCCCTTAGGGTGTTCAATTAGTTTCTGAACTTAGGTGTGTCCGGTTCCTTTTTTACAATTTTTTCAACTTTTTTTTTCAACTTAAATCTTAAATAATGAATATCGTTATTGCAGATAAATCTCATACAATCCATGCCCAAACTATTTGTAACGCTATCGAAGCGGCTGCACAAGTTAGAGGTACAGGGATTGCAAAGCGTTCCGTGGACTATATTATTTCTAAAATGGAAACTAACAATGCCGTCATTGCCTTAGATGGTGATGTCTTTGCGGGTTTTTGCTACATAGAAACATGGAGTCACGACAAATTTGTGGCCAACTCAGGTCTCATAGTACATCCTAACTTTAGAAATCAAGGCTTGGCTAAAAAAATCAAAAAAGTAGTTTTTGAACATTCTAGAGCAAAATATCCTTTAGCAAAAATATTTAGTATCACTACAGGTCTCGCCGTAATGAAACTGAATACCGATTTGGGGTATAAGCCTGTTACTTTTTCTGAACTTACTGAAGAACCTTCATTTTGGAAAGGCTGTCAAACATGTAAAAATTATGATGTCCTTCAACGGACCTCCCAAAGCATGTGTTTGTGTACCGGGATGTTGTTTGACCCAAATTCTAAACCAGAAGTTGCTTTTCAAAAAGTTAAAGACAAAACATTTCTAAGATTAAAAAGCATCAAGCAAAGCTTGTTTCTAAAAAAACATAAAAAATGAAAAACTCAAAAAAACTTGTCATTGCCTATAGTGGAGGTTTAGACACCTCATACTGTGCTGTGTCCTTATCAAAAGCCGGCTATGAAGTTCATGCCGTTAGCGTTAATACCGGTGGGTTTACTGATAGTGACCTTCAAAAAATTGAACATAACGCTTATAAAATGGGCGTTTCGACCTATAAAAACATACAAGCCATAACTACGTTTTATCAAAACGTAGTGAAGTATCTGGTTTTTGGAAATGTGCTAAAAAATAATACTTACCCTTTATCTGTTAGCGCAGAACGTATTGTGCAAGCCATCGAAATTATTGAGTATGCAAAATCTATTGATGCGCAATACATCGCTCATGGCAGCACAGGAGCAGGAAACGATCAAGTGCGTTTTGATATGATTTTTCAAACCCTTGCCCCAGAAATCGAAATTATTACACCCATAAGAGATCAAAAACTCACACGACAGGAAGAAATCGCCTACCTAAAATTAAATGGGGTTGATTTGGATTGGGAAAAAGCTAAATATTCAATTAATAAAGGCCTTTGGGGCACCAGTGTTGGGGGCGATGAAACACTAACCTCTCACTTGGCGTTGCCAGAATTGGCCTATCCCTCACAATTGGAATCAGAAACGCCTGAAACAGTAACCCTCACTTTCACAAAAGGCGAATTGACAGCGCTTAACGGTATTGAAAATGCACCAGAACAAAACATTCAACTTCTAGATCAAATGGCTTCAAAATTTGCGATTGGAAGAGATATACATGTTGGAGATACCATTGTTGGTATCAAAGGTCGAGTTGGCTTTGAAGCCGCCGCAGCATTGATTATCGTTAAAGCACATCATTTGTTAGAAAAACACACCTTAACAAAATGGCAACTTCAGCACAAAGATTATTTGTCAAATTTTTATGGTATGCATTTACATGAAGGGCAGTATTTAGATCCGGTTATGCGTGATATGGAAGCCTTTTTAGCAAGTAGTCAACAGAGTGTGTCAGGAGAAGTAGAAGTCGTTTTGAAACCTTATCACTTTTTAGTCAATGGAATTACATCACCTCATGACCTTATGAATGCCAAGTTTGGAAGTTATGGAGAAATAAATAATGGCTGGACAGCTGAAGAAGCTAAAGGGTTCATTAAAATTAACGGAAATCAAAACAAAATCCATCAACAAGTAAATTCAGAATTATGATACAAGCAGGAATTATAGGAGGTGCAGGCTACACTGC
>JABAYZ010000203.1:0-3441 GCA_018608735.1 Flavobacteriaceae bacterium
TAGTATCCATATTAACCTTCGAAACCCTGCAGCCTATGCTGGGGAAAATCTAAAATCGTTTAGTAATGAATCTCGACCAATAAAGTATACGGTAGGCGGGAGCCATGCCAATATAAAAATCAAAAGTGATTCAGCAACTGAAGAATCTAATATATCATCTGTCGATTATTTAGCCATTGCAATTCCTTTAGGAAAATTTGGAGCGGGCTTTGGAATTTTACCGTACTCGTCCGTGGGGTATAAATTACAATCAAAAGATAGCGAAGATGTTCTTCGTTATAGATATAGAGGCGAAGGAGGTTTAAATAAAGCCTTTGTTGGAGTTGGATACCAATTGACTAAGAATTTTAGATTTGGAATTGATTTTAGTTTTAATTTTGGTAACATTACAAATACCAATATTGCATTTGGATATGATGATGATGGCGTTTTATTACAATATCAAGCAAGAGAAATCAATAGATCAGATTTAAGCGGTCTTACCTATAATTTTGGACTAATTTATTCTAGACTTTTGAAATCCAATCTTGAGTTGACAGGTTCCGCAACCTACTCACCGAGTTCTGAGCTTAGGTCAAGCAATACACGGGTGTTTTCGACAATTGTAATTGACCCCACAACCCAACAAGAATTTACAGTGAATTCATTGGATGTAGGTTTAGCAAACACCAAGCTAACACTGCCTTCAAAAACATCTGTTGGTTTAGGGATTGGAGCGCCAAGAAAATGGTTTGCAGCAGTTGAATATACATACCTAAAAGCAAGTCAATTTTCTAATCGAATTCTGGAAATAGAAAACTCATCCTTTGAGGACGCTTCATCTATTTCCGTTGGAGGATTTTATATTCCAAAATATGATTCCTTTAATAACTACTTCAAACGCGTTGTTTACAGAACAGGCTTTCGTTTTGAAGACACAGGACTGAAAATAAATAATGAAGTAATAAAAGAGTTTGGCATATCTTTTGGGGTAGGACTTCCTGTAGGGCGAATATTTTCAAATGCTAATATTGGTTTTGAAATTGGTAAACGTGGCACCAAAAACGCCAATTTAGTGGAGGAAAACTTTATAAAATTTCAAGTGAGCTTATCTTTAAATGATCGCTGGTTTGAAAAACGAAAATTTAATTAAGACTACATTTTTAACAACATAACTACATAGGGCCTTATAATCCCAATAACGATTTGAAGTAAATAAAAAAAAACAGAAGTATGAAAACGAAAATCACTCTTTTAATTGCGATACTTTTTTTAAGTACAAATGCCGTATCCGCACAAAATCAAAATGAACAAGATTTACAAACGCTTTCTATATTTAGTGAGTTAGTTAAGTCCAAAAACTACACTGCGGCCTATACGCCATGGATGGAACTTCGTAATCGAAACCCAAAATTTAATAAAGCAATTTTTGTGTATGGAGAACGCATCCTTAACTATAAAATTGACAACGCCGAGGGAGAAGAAAAAATTAATTTCATTAATGACCTCTTGAAACTTTGGACTGAACGCGCTGAGGTTTTTCCAAATGCAACTCCAAAGGGAACCTATTTGGCAAAAGCATGTCAGTTAGAATATGACTACAGAAAGCTACTAAACAAAACCAGTGGGTCTTTATATACTGCTTTTGATACGGCATACACAACAGATGTAAAAACATTTACAAACCCTAAAAGTTTATACACCTATTTTTCATTAATGGTAGATCTTTATGATGCTTCTGAGAAATCTGCTCAAGAATTATTTAGCAAGTATGATGACATAAGTGAAAAGATAGATTACGAAGTTAAAAACTACACCAATAAACGAAATGCTTTCTTAGATGAAGAAGGTCAAGTTAAGGAACTGAACAGAAAAGATGCTTCTCGACTTAAGTCCTATGATAGCTATTTGAAAGCCTACGATAAAATCGCTGGAAGTATTGATGCCAAATTAGGAACAAGAGCAAATTGTGAAAATTTAATTCCTCTTTATACAAGAGATTTTGAAACGTTCAAAACTGATGGTATTTGGTTACAACGTGCCATGAACAGAATGTATGCAAAAGGCTGTAATGATGATCCTTTGTTTGTTAAGGTTGTAGAACAAAAAAATGCCTTAGAGCCAAATGCTGACACAGCGTTTTATTTAGGGATACTAAAAGACAAGGTCGGAAAGCGTTCTGAAGCTTTGAGCTATTACAACCAAGCTGTTGAGTTAGAATCTGATAACTTTGAAAAGTCAAAAATTCTATACAAAATTGCTACGAATTTCAAAAAGAAAGGAAGCTACGCTCAAGCCAGATCATATTTCATGAAAGCGCTAAGAGCAAATCCTAGTATGGGAAGAGCCCATTTAGCAATCGCTACAATGTATGCCAAAAGTGCAAATAATTGCGGAACGGATAATTTTTCAAAAAGAGCAGTATATTGGTTAGCTGCCAAAGAAGCTGCCAAAGCTGGTAGAGTTGATCCAACAATGAAAAAAAATGCTGCAAAATCAATAGCAAATTATGAAGCTAAAGTCCCTCAGAAAAGTGAAATATTTTCTTCTGGGCGTGCGGGCCAAGTGATCAAAATTGAATGTTGGATTCAACGTTCAGTAACTGTGCCTAGTCTTTAAATGAGTTTAGAAATCAACATAATATTAAAAAACATCGTTACCCTTTTTGCGGTAGCGATGTTTTTTTCTTGTAATAATACGCTAAAAGAAGTTCAGGACCTAGACAATTGGTCCTATGCCCCGTTGTCTATTGCCAAAAACATCAATACAAAATATACAGATTCGGGCCGTTTGACAGCCATTTTGATCAGCCCAAAAATGATAAATTTTACGAATAGAGAGTTTCCGTTTTACAAATTTCCAGACGGAATTGATCTCACGCTTTTTGGGGATGATAAAAGTGAAAATACGGTGATTGCTGACCATGCGATTATGTATAGCAAAACCGACTTAATCGATCTACAAGGCAATGTGGTGTTGACCACCGCTACGAATGATACCCTATTCACAGAGCAACTTTTTTATGATCAAAAAAAAGACTGGCTTTTCACCAATTACCCCGTAAAATTTAGAACCAAAGATTACATCACCAATGGAAATGGATTTGATTCCAATCAAAACTTCACCAATGCTCAAGTTATTGAAGTTACCGGACGAATTTTTATTGATGAATAATTCATATCTTTATACAACTTATATAATCCTTTAATTCAAAAACTTATAAAATGAAAATTCTTTCAATTCTACAGTATTTATATTTAGGATTTGCAGCCTTATTTCTTTTCGATGCCATCAATAAATGGAATGGCGATCGTAATGCGGCCTTCATGTCGTTGTTTTTTGCTGTATTGGCTGTAGCGATGTTTTTCTTTCGCAGAAAATTCAAGAAACGATTTCAAGATCGCGGTAAATTATAGTCATGACCTTAGATTTTTTGATCATTATTTTTAGTTTGATTTTATC
>JABAYZ010000203.1:3451-7451 GCA_018608735.1 Flavobacteriaceae bacterium
TTTATCCGCGTTTTTTTCCGGGATGGAAATTGCATACGTATCATCAAATAAAATTCATATTGAAATTGAAAAAAAACAAACAGGGCTATTATCAAAATTATTAACCAAAATCACCGCCAAACCCTCCAAGTTTATAGCAACCATGCTCATTGGAAACAATATTGCTCTTGTGATTTATGGTTTTTATATGGGAGATATTCTTGTAGAATGGTTTGCAGCCCATTTGCCGTCTTCAAATGTAATTATCAACTACCTCTTTAATGAACTAAGCTTACTGACGCAAACGCTAATCTCTACCCTTATCATACTGGTCACCGCAGAGTTTTTACCAAAGGTGTTTTTTCAAATTTATGCAAACTCACTATTAAAATTATTTGCCATACCTGCATATATATTTTACGTTCTATTTTCTTTTGTCTCAGATTTTGTCATATGGATTTCAGACGTCGTCCTAAAGTATTTTTTTAAAACAGAAGGGGATGAGGTTCAATTGGCGTTTTCAAAAGTAGAACTGGGGAATTATATAAGTGAACAAATGGAATCTGTAGAGGCACATGATACTGTGGATAGTGAAATTCAAATCTTTCAAAATGCCCTCGAATTTTCTGAAGTAAAATCTAGAGAAGTCATGGTGCCTAGAATAGAGCTTACAGCTATCGAAATTCATGATACAATTAGCAATCTGAATGCATCCTTTACCCAATCGGGCCATTCAAAAATTATAGTGTACAAAACAACCATTGATGATATTTTGGGCTATGTCCACTCGTTTGATTTATTTAAAAGCCCAAAAAATATAAAGTCAATGTTAAGGCCTGTAGAATATGTGCCAGAAACCATGTTCGCAAAAGATGTTTTGAACGTACTGATTAAAAAACGGAAAAGCTTAGCGGTTGTTTTAGATGAGTACGGTGGGACTTCAGGAATAATGACTGTGGAGGATATCATAGAAGAATTGGTAGGGGAAATTGAAGATGAACACGATACAATAGCGCTTATTGAAGAGATCGTAAGTGAAAACACCTATATATTCTCCGCTCGACTAGAAGTGGACTATATCAATGAAACCTATAAACTTCAACTCCCCGAAAGCGAAAACTATGAAACTCTTGGGGGCTTTATTGTGAACCATACCGAAGAAATACCAGAGAAAAATCAAGAAATTAGAGTTGACCAATTTCACTTTACAATCAAAGAAGTTTCTACCACTAAAATCGAGTTAGTCCAGCTTAAAATCGCAGAAGAATTATAATTTAAGCCTTCTCCTAGAATTATATTCTTTTCTCCTTTTATTATTTCAAAGAAATTGGTATTTTCGTCCACTACATTTAAAAAAAATAACACACACTACAAATGGCAGTTTTAAATAAAATTAGACAACGTTCTATATTCTTAATCATTATCATCGCTCTAGCATTATTTTCATTCATTATTGGAGATATTTTTCAAAACCTAGGGTCTTCAGATAAATCACAAACGGTTGTGGCAACGATTAACGGCGAAGATATCGAACGCGATGCCTTCATGAATCAAGTTGAAAACATCCAACGTCAGTCTGGTGGATCTGTGTCCAATACACAAGCAATGAACCGTGTTTGGGACCAGGAAGTGAGAAACAAAGTGATGCAAACGCAATATGATGCTGTTGGAATTTCTATAGAAAGAGATTATATGCGTCAATTACTAAAACAAAACTTAGGAACTTTTGAAGAATTCAAAAATGAAGCAGGTGCATTTGACGAAGATAAACTCAACGAATTTATTGCTAACCTAAAAGCCATTGCACCAGAAACCACAACCCTTAATGGAAGTGCTGTTAACTACAAAGCATGGACTGATTTTGAACAAAGTATTTCTCAAACAGGTATTCAGCAAACGTATTTCAATCTTGTCAAAGCGGGAATTATTGGAACACTTACAGAAGGTGAATTTGAATACATATTAGAGAATGATAAAGCAGATATCAAATATGTACAAATTCCATATACATCGATTGCAGACAGTTTAGTCACGGTTAAGAAATCAGAAATTTCTAGTTATATCAAAGACCATCCTAGCGAATACGAAGTAGAAGCCTCAAGAGGTTTAGTCTATGTTCAGTTTAAAGAAGTCGCTTCTTTAGAAGATGAGCAGCAAATTCAAGCAGATTTAACAGCGCTTATTGCAGATAAAGTAGAATTTAATGAAGCCGCAAAAGCTAACGAAACAGTATTAGGTTTTCAGAACACAACTAATGTAGAAGCATTTGTCAATGCCAACTCATCGGTTAAGTACAACGATGCCTATGTGTTTAAGTCTAACTTACCAACTTCTGTCGCAGATCAGCTAGCCGATTTAAAATTAAACGAAGTTTTTGGACCTTATAAAGATGGAGCAGCATATAAGTTATCGAAACGTGTTGCTAAAAAAATGATCCCAGATTCTACAAAAGTACGCCACATATTGATTCCATTTGTAGGCGCTGTTCGTGCCGATGCTACAACAACAAAAACAGATGCTGAAGCAAAAACTACTGCCGATAGTATCTATAAAGTCATTCGTTCTAAGCGTTCCAAATTCAAGAGTTTACTCTCCCTATCATCTGATAAAGTCAGTAATGAAAAAGACGGTGTGATTGAATTTGCATACACGGATGGATTTGCGGAAGAATTTAAAGCTTATGCTTTTGAAAATCCTAAAGGAAGTTTAGGGGTTGTCAAAACAAATTTCGGCTATCATATTATAGAAATCTTAGATCAAGGCAAAAAACAAGACGCATTTAAAATTGCAACCATAGTTCAAGACATTGAGCCCTCTGTAAAAACTATTGATAGGGTCTTTACGGACAAATCTAAATTTGAAATTGCTGTTGCTAGTGCTGATTTTAACGAAGTAGCAAAAGAGAACAACTATTCAATATTTCCTGTAAGTAGTATTAAAGAATTGGATGAAACAATCCCTGGTCTTGGGGTACAGAGAGCTGTTGTAAGGTGGTCATTTGAAGAAGGTGTTGAAGTAGGAGATTTTAAAAGCTTCAGTATTTCTGGAGGCGGTTTTGTAGTAGCTAAAATCACCGACGTCAATGAAGCCGGATTAATGAGTATCGAAAAAGCATCCGTTACTGCACTTCCAGAAATTAGAAAAGAAAAGAAAGCAGAAATGATCAAAGACCGTATTACGGCAACCACTTTAGAAGCGATTGCTTCTGATGAAGGGCAGACGGTTAAAACAGCCATGGCAGTTAATATGAAAAACCCAACCCTTTCTGGTGCAGGAAGAGAACCTAAAGTTATTGGAACGGCTTTTGGTTTAGAAGAAGGTGAGACTTCAAAATTAATTGTTGGTACCAATGGTGTCTATGCAATTCAATTGACAAAATTAACGCCTGCGGAGCCGTTACCAAACTACCAGGCCGCAGCTAACCGTGTAGGGCAAGCCAAGTCAAATGCGGTCAATACGCAACTCTACAATGCACTAAAAGACGCTGCTGAGATCGAAGATAACAGAGCAACCTTTTACTAAACACAAAACACATTAAACTACTAAATATAAAAGGACTCAGGAATGGGTCCTTTTTTTTGTGCTTTACATAGTTTTCAGAATACAAGAGGCTTCGTTTTTACAAAATCCTTTCATAAAATTAGATCCAATTTTTTTGTAATCTCAAAAAATCCTGTAAATTTGATGGTATTAGATCCCAAATCTAAATCTTCAAAACGCAATTTAACCGAAGTTTTAGATCAAATTTTATTGAAAACACGTTTTGTAAACGACAGAGCTTTATACGCCTATGAGCAAAAATCTCTTGCAAATACAAAACAACTGGAAGAAGTCAGTGTGTAGTATCAAGTCACTGATTTACAGGTTTTTAAATTCAATAAAAATGAAGTATATATAAACGAAATAAACGCAATAGTGCGGATATATTCAATTTTTAAACAATTAAACCCGCTCCGCAAAGTCTCCCGACTTTGAGGGACATAAAAGAAACAATAAATAAGTTAAAAGCATAAATTTGAAA
>JABAYZ010000152.1 GCA_018608735.1 Flavobacteriaceae bacterium
CAGCTACACCGCTCACAACGTCCGTGACTTCGTCAGCATTAACTTGAAATGGAGCCATTATTGAGAATATTAGTGCTATGCATAGGTTCTTTAAGTTGATTGTCATTTTGCCACTCCATTCGAGATTATCAGCCATACGCGATAGTGAAGTTCGTTGATTGTGAGGCTCTTCACTCAAGAAACTTTCTGCTCAGAAAGCCTCTGCGCCCATTGTATTGAACTTCAATCCACACGTCGTTGTTGTCGATGCAGGTTTTGATTGCATTCTGATTTGAACCCTCACACGCCGCTGCGCAGCGATCATAACGGAGATACCGACCAGGATTAATAACAGAGACTGTTGCTCCGAGTGGTACCTGACCTATTACCTGTCCGTTCAAGCCTGCTTGTTGCCTTAAATTTGTATAATTTTGGACATTTAAAATCGTGGAAAAGCTTAGAGAAATTCCACAACTACGCTTTTTTTCTTCAGCTGGGTGAACGAAGGTCTTGTTGGACCCGACAAGAACTAATTCGTCGAAGTCGCAAGCTAGCTTGTGAAACCCTTCATGGATCTCCTCCAAAACTGAAATAACTTTACACTGCGCTCCACCTGAGCCTTTGTAAGCTGGATCAGCGGCAACTACTGCCCAGCTACCTTCCGCATCAAAAATGTGGCAATCCATAACAACGCCCCATCTTTCCCAAACCTTACACTGCAAGATTTCGTCAATAGAATCGGCGTCGAAATCAAATTTCCACGTGTATTCAAAATTATCGTCCATTTTCTGCAATGCTTCTTCAGAAGTAAACTCTGCAACGGCGAAATCCAACATTCTGCTGCCAGCAGATTTTACATCTAAATTACCGTCAACAACCCTAAACTCTAAGACTTCGTCAGAGAGATTGCTATTCCCAGCCCCAGTTGAAGTATTTACAACTCTAACAACCCAACGAAAGCCTTCCTGTAACAATCGAGGCTGTTCCCAAGCCCATGTATCAAGAGGAAAGGTTACAAACCTACCCTCTCCCCGATAGGAGACGATTGTGTAATTCGGAGGACAGCAATTTCCACCGCCATGACTTTCAATCAACGCGTCAAGAAAACCATCATTGTCTAGATCATTGGAAAAGATTACATTATCTGCGGTAATGTCACTATCGTAAACAACATATTTCTTTCCATTTACTATCGCAACGATTTTATCCTCATAACAAAATACGGTATCACATGCTGAATCGTTACTGATTTCAGCCGCTCCGTAAAATCTTCTGTAAGAGATATGTGCCTTTACTGGCGTTTGAACCTCTTTTTCATCGAGTTTCTCTATTATTGTATTAAGCTGCTGGTTCAGACCCTTAACATCAACGCCAAGGTTGGCTTGTAGATCAATCGGTAAGAGCACTGATCCACTTGATGCCAATGTCTTACCAACATCATCACCAGTTAAAGAGTAAGCAGTTATCGCAATCTCAACACCTGTAGAGATCGCTCGAGGCGACATCATGAGCATTACATCTGCATTAGCGCTTTTGAATAACTCATCAAAATCTGCGTTGTTGAACTCAACAGCTTCTTGCCATACATCCTCCAACGATAATCGGTTAGCTAAGTTAATCTCAAAATCAGACGCAGTCAGAAGAGCAGCTTCCAGATCAGACGTGAGCTTACGAAGGAAGTCCTCTGGCAGTCCTGTTTCCTCTGGCGAAAGCGATTTAAGCGCAATCTTTTTGTCCATTGGTAGCTGCTGCACAAGTTTTGCAGCAACATCGTTAACAACTTCAGTTATTTCATCTGCCATTACTGCAGTTGTAATAATCACATAAGTAAACAATGCTGACAAAATTTGCTTAAAGGGTCGGTTTATCAGCATGTCGATATCACTCCACAAACTTTCTGCTTAAATAACCTACTCGACCTCTGTACCGAACCTCGATCCAGACTTCATTATTATCAATACATTGTTTAATTGATTGCTGATTAGATCCATTGCAAATGGAAGCACAGCGATCTGTCCTTAGGTAAGAGCCAGGGTTGGTTAACGTAACTGTCTCACCTAATGAAATTTGACCAAGTACTGGCTGATTTAACCCCGCTCTCTGTCGAAAGTTCGTATAGTTTTGAACATTTGAAATCCGTGCGGTCTGCTCATTAATCCAACACTTCGGCGCCACTTCAGGTATGAATTTATCGCTAGTAGCGAAACGCGCATTACGATCGGGACATAATTGACTATAAATTTCATCGACGGTGTGCCATCCAGTCGCCATGTAGGTCTCTGAAATGACTCTATTATTTTCCACGTCTAAATAATAATTCATTGGGTCTGAGCTAAAGCTAGTATTAAACGTTTGCGTTTCTGCAGAATACTCCCCAAATCCCCAACCAATGTGGCGATATTCTGTATTAAAGTACCAGAATTGACCTGTCCTACAATTTCCATAAATACGCTCAACCGGCACAATTTGATCGTCGTCATACGCTACAAATTTCCAACCATTCTCTTCATCGAAAAAACCTGGTGCAAGCTCGCTATAAAAACAGTCTTCCCACGCCTCAATTGTACCCAAACCACCATATCCTAAACACATACCACGAGCATTGCGACGCATTTTCCCTGAAAAAATTTCTGAGCGTTCCGAATTTAAACCTTTTATTCCAAACAACGTATTACTCATGCCGAGCCTTGAACCAGTGCTTACATCATCTAAGATTATGTCGCCTGGCAGCATGAACCCATTCCGACCAATTAACGACAACACGCCACGGTATGGCTGTAATTCACTGAAATGCTTGTCTTTTTGATTCCTAATATTTTCTACAAGTTTATTTTCACCAGATAGCGTTGTGTACGATACACTGGATAACCGATCAAACATTAATGAACTTTGTACTACCCCGGGTATAAATAACCAATTGTTATCAAAATTTGTATGTATCCAATCACCGTCGATGTAGACGTTATTCAGCGGAAACCCTGTTTGTAATATAAAAGTTCCGTCTTTTGTTATGTCAACCTGACGGGATTTGACAGTGTCTGTTGAGGATTTCTTATCTATAATGAAATTAAAGATGATAGGTTGGGTAACATCAACATCGTCTGTAATTAATACCGAACCAATTCCATTTAAAACTTTTCGTGGAACTTCTGCACCTTCGTTTTGTGTGTTAATATTTTCGGAGCTCCAGCTCTCTTTTTCACACTCTACGTTAGCAAATAGGTATCTAACGCGCTCTATCGTCAGCGGAAATTCTAAATATTCACCCTTTTGACTTGTTAATGTAAAAACTTCATCATTTATTATAGGCGATATATTAAAATCTTTTACGTTGAATTCCTGTGAGCCGCCGCAAACTGTGGTATTTAAAAATTTGATTTTATTTTGCGGTGAAATTAGCGAATTATTTCTTAAATAGATTAGTCCAGCCGCATTTGAGCAATTATTTAAAGCTTTCGTAATCAGTTTTTTTTGTGTTGCTGTGAGTACTACTTCTTTCTGGATCGTTTGAAAATTGCCTGTACGATCGTCATAGCGCGCATATTCACGGGTAGTTTTCCCAGAAGATAATAGTTCTTTTATCGTAAGCAAACGACCAATCGAGTCGAAATCGTAGTGATCTGAAGTGCCCTCAAAAAACCTTTGCTCAAACGCTTGTAATTCAGAGCAGAGCGGAGGCACAACATATGCCTCATTAAAGGAATTAATTGGCACCGAAATGTCAAACGGAACAACTTCCACTCTATTTAAGTTACGGTCTATAGAAACCAGTTTTGTTGCATTCACACTATCTTGAACAGCCAATGGATTGATGAAAAATTTCTGAATAATTGTAGACTCATAAGACTTTTTAAGCTCCCTCGCAGATGTCAATTTGAGATAATCGTACAGATAACGATCCGATCTCAATAGATTATCTAATTTGATAGAATTTTCGAAACGAGGCAATTGATCTTTAACTAATCGCGACAAGAGCGGCGGATATGCAACCGCGTGTGTTTCGAGGACACGCTGCAGCTGTCTTAGTGTAAAGTCCTCATAAAGAAGAGTAAAGTAAAGCTGGATTTCATCATTAATGTTTGGAAACATTTGCGCTTCTAAATATCGCGTTGCATTTTCACTACCGAAGCGGGCTATCAAAACTTGGTAGTACTCATCTAAAATATCAGCGTAATTTGATTTAATATTAATTGCTTGCTGATAACTTTGAATTGCAGCGGATAAATTTTGCGATCCTATGTGAATTCGTGCGTTATGAAGGTGTTCGGCAAACGTATTCGCAGCGTCAATCGTCGAAAAATTAGCGCTAAGTCGCTCTAATTCATCGCGTATGTTCTTTATCTCATCTGCGTTCACAGTGGCTACATTTATCGCGCTCCAGTTAACAGGAATAGTTGAGCTACCACTACTAAAAATCACTGTTCCAATATCATCACCGCTCACGTTCAAAACTCTTAACACCAACTCCACTGCATCGACTTGCGGGTTAAGCTCTAATAAAATTAATTGATCAAAACCTGAGTTTGAATAAACTTCTTGAAATGTCGAATTATTGAATTCAATGCTATCTTGCCAAACCTTTTCCAATTTATTTTGGAGTTGTAAATTAATTTGGAAATCTGTGATTTCGAACAAGTTCTTTTCAAGATCTGCTAGAATGCTATCCAACAAATTCCTTGGAAAATCATCTTGAGCGACCTTTCCTTCCAGTGAATACTTAAACTCCGAGGAGAAAACGTTTTCAAATCCAATTAAAACATCTTTTAATTCATCTGAAAACGCAATGATCGGCTTTATGAGAAAGAAAAGTCCACATACCAGAACAGTACTTAGTTTCTTCAACATATATCCTCCCATTATACCAAGATTGAGTAATGGCTTTTACTGATCTTCAAAGCTTCTCGATCACAAACTGATCTTTGCTAATCGCAATACGAACGCGATCAATATCGATGTTCAAATCAAGCATTAAATTCATAAGTTTCTCCTCCAACTCGATTGCCGATAGAATGGTTGAGACAGAATAAATTCGAGATGTTGTGGATGACTTGATCAGCTCTATTTCTCTGACATGGTTGGCTTCTAGTGCGCGGACCAGTTTAAGAACGTCTTTGGTTTCAAAAAGCTCAAAATCAAGAGTGTAATCATTAAGTGTTACGTCATTTGTCGACTTCACCAGCGCGTTTTTTGTGATTAAAGCAGATATTTCTACACGCCGATTCATGGCTGCATTCGGCTCGGATGGCTTTTTAAGCTGAGTTTCTCCCAGTCCAATTGCTTTCAACGCAGTTGGTTGAATAGGATAGCCTTCAATTAAATGAGTTCTGACAGATATAGCTCGTCGCTCGGATAGTTTTTGATTGTATTCGTTGGACCCTTTGGCGTCAGTGTGTCCAATGATGAGATATGATGCATTCGTTAAGTCCATGCCGGAGAGTGCTTCGCCTAAAGGTTTAAGCTGAGTTTTGGCTTTAGCTGTCAGCTTATCACTATCGAACTCAAAGTAGACCTCGATGTTTATTGAGCGCGCCACGTCAACTTCAAATTCACCCAGATTAGATTTAATTGTTTTGGGTGCAGCTTTTCGTTTAGTCGAGGTATTAAGGCGATTTTTGATGGCATCTGAACTCGTAATATCAGTCACTGCACGATCTTCCTGAATGAAGTGCAGTTTTTGTCCAAGTACAAAACTCATCTCACGTGACAGATCGTAAGACATTTCGGATAAAGCATTGTTGACGCACGCACTGCCACATTCTGTCTTGTTTTTTGATAATGTCTTTGTATCAGGCGCTGTTGCCGTGAAGGTTGTAATGACTTCACCAGATACAGGGTTATAAATCGTCCCAGACGCACTAACCTTAAGGTTTCTCGAGAATGAAGTTTCACTCATAATTGGCGTTATTTCATACGATATGCCAAAATCAGTTTCTTTTAGCGCAGATCTTTTGATCATCTGCTTTATTGTTTGTTTATCAAATCTTGGCACACCAGAATTCATCTGATTACCAGAAATTACGAAAACGTTTTGTGTTAAGAGGTATGCTTCAAGGTTTTCACTAACCGATTCATATAATGAGTTTGGAGTTTTTTGATTTGTATCTAAAGGCTGCGAAGCCAAAAGATACGCCGAGACCTTGGTATCATCTGCGATGGCGCTGATTGGAGCTAATGAAACAGCTCCAACCAGGATTTTATATACGAGACGCCGCATTACGCGCTCGCCCGTCAAAGTGCTTCGATCGATAGCTTCGTGCCGAAAGAGCTAAAACGAAGTCGGTCAATGTCTACACCCAGATCAAGCAAAAGCATCATGATACGCTCCTCTAAATCTCCCAAATCCTTGTTCGTTGTTACAGAGTAGACGCGCTGTGTATTATTCGATTTCAGAAGTTCAATTTCACGAACTACACTCGCTTCTAGAGCACGTACAGCACGCAAAACATCTGAATTTTTCATCAGGTTGAATTCTAGTGTATAGACACTTTCTAAAACTCCGTCTCCCGCAGCGACGCCACCTGAAGCCGAGCCTGTCATATCACCTGCATAGGCACTGTCTTCTATGACAATGTGCAATTTTTGCGAAAGTACGGCGCCTAGCTCACGAGCTAATTCACGAGATACCTCGCCAGCTTTTTCAACGACACACATGTCATTACACATGCTCGCTTTCTTAGGTAGCGTCACCGTTTCAGGTGCAGATACTTCAAAAGAAGACAGGGCTCTCAAAGATTTCAGATCGTAAATCTGACCACGTACACGAACAGTCAATTTACGGGTCATAGACATTTCTTGTATATTTGGAAAAATTGCGAAGATAACACCAAGTCGACTTCTTACTGTCGCGTCGGTCGTTTCATTTGCTATCGATAAGGTCTGGATCAGTTCTTGTTTTGTCCGATCAGTATTATACGAAAACCCCAACTTAACAGCAATCATGTCCTCGTCGATCACTGTAATGTTTTCTCGGATAAGCGATTGTTGTAGCTCAGCGACAACTCGTGTGTAGATTTCGCTTGACCGGCTGACTGCATTTCGGTCGCTATCTTCACCCAGTACTACAACTCGTATTGGCGCTTCATGAGCAAAAGATTGACTACCAAGCGCCACAATTGTTGAAGCTATTAGCATAATAAATCTGAACATGTTCGATCTCCTTTGCTATATCGTATCGTGTTGAGACTTTTTTTCCAGTATTAATTTAGGAGTTCGATAGCCTCCAATTTCTGGCGCCAAGGTACTCGCAGACGCATCCATTTCAGCATCGGC
>JABAYZ010000059.1 GCA_018608735.1 Flavobacteriaceae bacterium
AGATAATACTTCAGGCGTTGTTAGTGCTGGATATGGAGGCTTTAAATTCGGTAATGTGAAATATACTTCAGCCGGAGGTGGACTACAATATCGCTACTACTTCAAAGAAGCTCTTTCTGGATGGTATGGAGCCGCAGCCTTAAGTTATCAATCTGGTAAAGTTGAGTCAGAAACTATTACTATTGGTGGAGCTTCAACTGATGCCGATAAATTTGATTTTTCTGCTTTCGGAGGTGGCTTATCTGTTGGTCATCAATGGATTTGGGATAGTGGCTTTTCATTAGATCTTAATTTAGGAGCTTCTTATAAGTCATTTAATTATAACTTTGAAAATGATTCTCAAGAAGATTTATATGACTTTAGAGCAAGTGGAGTACTGCCAACGTTTGGATTTGCTCTAGGATATGCATTCTAATTTCAATATATTTAGTTTTATAACTTATTTAAAGGAGCCAATTGGCTCCTTTTTTGTTTTCCATTTTTTAAAATTATAATTCCCAAAGATTTTTTTTATTTTTTCAATTGAGTTGTGTTTTAATTTTGTTTAATTTTGCATTAAATTACATAACCAAAATTAATCATGACCAAATTTCTTTTCACAGCCTTTACAATTCTTTCGCTTTCAACCTTAAACGCACAACAACTCAAATCTAATCTGAGTTTAGGATTACCTGTTGGGGATGTCTCAGAAGGCTATAACCTCAATGTAAATCTGGAGTTTGTGTATTTATGGGAGATTACCAATCAAGTTCAACTTGGGGTTGCTTCTGGGTATTCTCACTTTGTGGGTGATTCATTTGAGGCACAAGGTCTAAAACTCAAGGTCGATGACGCTGGGTTTTTACCACTGACTGCAACACTACGTTTTAATGCGACAGCTAAAACATCGCTATCTATGAATTTTGGTTATGCCTTTGGTTTAAGCCCCGAAGGAAACTCAGGGGGATTTACATATGCTCCCAAAATGTACTACAATTTTAATAACGCTTTAGATTTATATATCAGTTACAAAGGAATACGTGTAGATGATACTGCTTTCAGTTCGATTTGTTTTGGAGTTGAATTTAATCTATAATTTCCTCAACTTTGCCATTTGATACAATGAGTTATATAATTATTTTATAAATAAATGCAATTATTTTAGATATATTGTTTATTTTTGCCCTTAAAATTATAAACAAAATATTATTATGAAAAAATTATTATTTACTGCAGTAGCAGTTGTTGTATTTTCAACTACAAATGCACAAGACACCACTTTCGGAGCTAAAGCTGGTTTAAACCTTTCGACTTTAGACATTACAGATGAAAACATTGATTCTAGAACGGCGTTTCATTTAGGAGTTACTGCAGAAATTGCAATTTCTGAAAAATTTTCTATTCAACCAGAATTATTATATTCTTCTCAAGGTGCTAAAAATGAGGATTCTTATGAGGATTTAGGTACATCTATAACTACTAACACTACATGGAAAGTTGATTATATTCTACTTCCAGTAATGGCTAAGTTTTATGTTTCTGAAGGCTTAAGTCTTGAAGCAGGTCCACAAATCGGGTTTTTAGCTTCAGCTAATGCTGATACTGACGTTACTGTAAGAGATAACGCTGCTGAAGTATCTGTTAGTAATTCAAGTTCAACTGATGTCAAGGATGAATTAAAGTCAATTGACTTTGCATTTAATCTTGGTTTGGGATACAAACTTGACAACGGTTTAAACTTTGCTGCAAGATATAATATTGGTTTATCTGACATTAACGACTCTGAATCTGATGCTAAATTTAAAAGTAGAGTTTTTCAACTTTCAGTAGGTTTTAATTTCTAGACCTTTCAAAAGATTAAACAAATTTTAAAAGAGGAAGCTTAGCTTCCTCTTTTTTTATTCCATAACTTTTGTATTTTTGTCACATGAAAAAAATCATTATCATTAACGGCCCTAATTTGAATTTATTAGGCAAACGTGAACCTGGGATTTATGGGGCACAAACATTCGAAGACTTTTATAAAGATTTAAATCAAAAATATGAAGCTTTTGAATTGTCCTATTTTCAATCTAATATAGAAGGAGAGTTGATTGATAAGCTCCAAGAGGTTGGGTTTTTATACGATGGTATAATTTTAAATGCTGCGGCTTATACCCATACTTCTGTTGGTATTGGCGATGCCATAAAAGCTATTGAAACCCCTGTCATCGAAGTGCATATTTCTAATACGTTTTCTAGAGAAGAATTCAGACACCAGTCATATATCTCGCCAAATGCAAAAGGGGTTATTCTTGGGTTTGGCTTGCAAAGTTACGAACTCGCCTTACAAAGTTTCTTATAACAAAAAAGACGGTCTCTTGACCGCCTTTCTTATATATGTATGTTGTGCTTATATGTGAATCACTTCATCATAAGCATCTGCCACCGCTTCCATCACGGCCTCACTCATCGTTGGGTGTGGGTGAATTGTTTTTAACACTTCATGACCTGTCGTTTCAAGTTTTCGACCTAAGACCGCTTCTGCAATCATATCGGTGACGCCTGTTCCAATCATATGACAGCCTAACCATTCGCCGTATTTGGCATCAAAAATTACCTTTACAAAGCCTTCTTTATGACCACCAGCACTCGCTTTTCCTGAAGCAGAAAATGGAAATTTACCAACTTTAATATCAATGCCTTTATCTTTTGCCTGTGCTTCTGTCAATCCAACACTAGCGATTTCTGGGGTACAATAAGTACAACCTGGAATGTTGCCGTAATCAATCGCCTCTACATGCTGACCTGCAATTTTTTCGACACACAAAATACCTTCTGCAGATGCAACATGGGCAAGGGCAGGACCTGGAGTAACATCACCAATAGCATAGTAACCTGGAATATTAGTTTGGTAGAAATCATTCACTAATATTTTATCTCTATCCGTTACAATTCCAACATCTTCTAAGCCGATGTTTTCAATGTTAGTTTTGATACCCACAGCAGAAAGTACCATATCAGCTTCTAAAACGTCTTCTCCTTTTTTGGTTTTAATGGCCGCTTTGACGCCTTCACCAGACGTGTCAACGGAAGTCACTTCAGTAGAAGTTAGAACCTTTATCCCGCTTTTCTTAAAAGAACGTTCCAATTGCTTAGAAACCTCTTCATCTTCTACAGGTACAATACGTGGTAAATATTCTACAACAGTTACATCCGTTCCCATAGAGTTATAGAAATAGGCGAACTCTACGCCAATAGCACCTGAACCTACAATTATTAATTTTTTAGGCTGCTTTTCTAAAGTCATTGCTTTTCGGTAGCCAATTACTTTTTCACCATCTTGAGGCAAATTAGGCAATTCGCGTGAACGCGCGCCAGTGGCAATAATAATATGATCGGCACTATGTATTGTACCATCTACATCAACTTTTTTGCCTGGCTTCAAAGTACCATATCCAGAAATGACATCGATTTTATTTTTTTTCATTAAAAACTGAACGCCTTTACTCATCCCATCAGCTACATTTCGACTACGGTTAACTACCGCATCAAAATCTTTGTCAAATTCTTTGACAGTTAGCCCATAATCATCAGCATGTTTCAGGTATTCAAATACTTGAGCGGATTTTAAAAGCGCTTTGGTAGGAATACACCCCCAATTTAAGCAGACGCCTCCTAGGCTTTCCTTTTCAATCACGGCAGTTTTAAGGCCTAATTGTGAAGCTCTGATGGCAGTAACGTAACCTCCTGGGCCACTTCCTAAAACTATAACGTCATATTTACTCATAAAATCAGTGTTTTGAATTGGTTTTAAAGTGCAAATTTACGAAACCTAATTGTAATATTAAAGGTCTTCAGTGAAATGTGTTTTGCTTTTTTTGTTTGAGAATTTTGAAGCATTATAATCTGCTGATTTCCCCTTTGGAATTGACAACGATACCCAGTCTGTATTTTTGATGAGTTTTCCGATAAAAACAAGTTGTCCAACGTGATATGCATAATGCGCCAACTGTCTATTTAAGGCCTCTAGAACTGTATGTCCCTGATTACGAATATATATAATGGTTTCTAAATCTGATTGACCTAATTGATTAAAGGAGTCAAAAAAACAATCCCATCCAGTAGTCCAATCTTTCAAAATGGCAGCTTTAGAATTAGCTTCATTTATAAATTCACGATCTCTATTACGCCACGATTTTTCGCCATCCTCATTAAATATGTTCGTCCATCTTGAGAGCATGTTTCCAGAAAGGTGTTTGACAAGTGTGGCTATGGAATTACTACCTTCATTTGGAGTCCAATTTAATTCGGTTTCCGACAGTTGATCTAAAGTTTTTTCGCCTAATGATCTATAGTAGTTAAATTCTTTAGACAAACTTTCTATACAGGGATTTGGCATTACTAACTTTAATTATTTTCAAACTTCAAACTTACAGAGTTGACACAGTAGCGCGTACCGGTTTCAGTAGGGCCATCGTTAAATACATGCCCTAAGTGTCCATCGCAAGTTTTACACACAATTTCGGTTCGTATCATCCCGAGGGTTTTGTCGGACACATACCCAACTTTTCCTTTAATAGATTCATCAAAACTTGGCCACCCACAGTGGGCATCAAACTTCGAGCTACTTTCAAAAAGTGGTTCATTACATCCCGTACAACAATAAGTGCCTTTTTCAAAATGAAGGTTATAGGCACCCGAATGTGGCCTCTCAGTGCCTTTTTCTCGAAGAATTTTATATTGCTCTGCTGTTAATTTTTCTTTCCAATTTACTTCTGATTTATTCATTTGGTGTTGGTGTAAATATTAAGGCGGCACCATTAATACAATGTCGCTTACCAGTGGTTTCTCGAGGCCCATCATTAAATACATGCCCTAAATGACCGCCACATACGGCACAATGCTCTTCAGTTCGTGCGACCCCAATATTATAGTCTACAGAAAAGGCTACATTTCCTTCAATTTCTCTGTCAAAGCTAGGCCACCCTGTGCCAGAGTTAAATTTATTAGCCCCATTAAATAGCGGCGTATTACATCCAGCGCAACTATAAATACCAGGGCTGTATATTTTATTCAAAGGACTCGATCCTGCACGTTCTGTTCCAGCTTCTCTAAGTACATAATATTGAATATCACTTAATTGTGCCTTCCATTCTTGTTTTGTTTTTGTAACTGAAAACACTTCTGTTTTCTGGGCATTAGATTTGCAAGAGAAGAAAAGACTAAGTATACATATTGAAATAATTTTTTTTATAGTCATGAAGTAGGGTTTTAAATTTCAATAAAAATAAACATTTATTTAATTCGTTATATTTTTTTCACATAAATTTGTGACTAAACACGTAGTTTTGTGTCATATGTTTAGAAGCATTTTATAATTTTAAAAAAACCAATAACACAATGAAAATTCAATTTTATATATTTTTCATATCTATATTATGTGTTTCCTGTGCTACAAATCCGTTTACAGGAAAAAAGACCATGGCCTTTATGCCTAACTCACAGTTATTACCAATGGCTTTTGCGGAGTATGATCAGTTTTTAACAGAAAACAAAGTACTAAAAGGAACTTCGGATGCAGAAATGATCACAAGAGTGGGACAGCGCATCTCGGTTGCCGCAGAACGCTGGTTAGATGCCAATAATTATCAAGGCTATTTAAAAGATTACAAATGGGAGTATAATTTAGTTGATGACAAGACCGTAAATGCTTGGTGTATGCCTGGTGGGAAAATTGTTTTTTATACAGGTATTCTTCCAGTAGCCGCTAGCGAAACAGGAGTTGCGGCTATTATGGGTCATGAAGTTGCGCACGCTTTAGCCAATCACGGTCAACAACGCATGAGTGCAGGAATCTTACAACAAGGAGTAGGTCTAGGCGTTGCAGTAGCTACTAAAGACAAAAAGCCCTCAGAACAAGCTTTATGGATGCAAGCCTATGCTGTAGGTTCGTCAGTAGGAGGAATGTTGCCATTTAGCAGAGCTCATGAAACCGAAGCGGATAAAATTGGTTTATATCTTATGGCTATTGCTGGGTATAATCCAGATGAGGCCTCTAAATTATGGGAACGCATGAAAGCTAATAGTGGCGGAAAAGCTCCTCCAGAATTTTTAAGTACACACCCCTCAAACGATTCTCGCATATCTAATTTAAAATCGTTATCAAACCAAGCTAAAAACGAAGCTGCAAAATTTGGTGTGACATCTTTTAGGTAAAGGTACTTTTAAATTGAAATAATTCATTAAATTAGGAGCTGCTCAACAAAATGAGCAGTTTTTTTTATGAAAAAATTTGAAAAAGGAAGCAAGAAACTTACCAAAGCTTGGGCGTTTTATGATTGGGCAAACTCAGTATATCCTCTAGTAATCAGTACGGCTATATTCCCAATTTACTATAGCAGCATGACTAGTTCATTTGCAAACGATGCTGGAGATATCTCCTTTTTAGGAACCTATTGGGATCCTACATCTTTATATGATTACACATTGGCACTGTCTTTTTTAATCGTTGCAGGATCTTCTCCAATACTTTCTGCTATTGCAGATTATATGGGTAATAAATTAAAATTCTTAAAATTCTTTTGCCTTTTGGGATCGTTATCAGTCATGTGTTTATTTTTTTTCACAGGCCCTGAAACTTTATGGGTAGCACTTACATTTACCATTTTGGCAAGTATCGGATTTTGGGGAAGTATCGTGTTTTATAATGCCTATCTTCCTGAAGTTGCCTTTCCAGAACAGCAAGATAAAGTTAGTGCACAAGGGTTTATTTATGGGTATGCTGGATCAGTATTATTACTTGTATTTAGTCTCCTAATGGTTCAAATGCCTGAATTGTTTGGCATCACAGATCCCACTTTAGCTCCTCGTATTACGTTTCTATTAGTTGGAATTTGGTGGCTAGGCTTTGCGCAATTTACGTACCGTCGTTTACCAAATAACATATTTGACCATAAACCAGAAAAAGACTTTATTTGGAAAGGTCTCAAAGAATTACAAATTGTATTTAAAGAACTCGTCAATTATCCGCAGCTTAAATATTTTTTAGTTTCGTTTTTCTGTTTTAGTGTGGGCGTACAAACCATTGTATTGATGGCTGGAATTTTTGGGAGTAAAGAACTGGGCTTACCAACTTCAAATTTGATTTTCACAATTATTCTCGTTCAAATTGTGGCTATTTTTGGTGCATATTTATTTTCAAAATTATCAACTAAAATAGGAAATATTAGAACCTTAAAATTAACCCTTATTATATGGGGTGGTGT
>JABAYZ010000143.1 GCA_018608735.1 Flavobacteriaceae bacterium
CCCTTACTGTTTAGTGAGCATCTTTTATTAGGCCGCCAAAACCAATTTTTAAAAGCAGATGACCTCAATCATGAAATTGTTTTTTTTGATCGTGGCCTGCCAGATGTGGTTGCCTATTTGGACTATTTAAAAAGCAGCTATCCAGAATCGTTTAAAACAATTTGTAGTCAGCATAAATACAATTATATCTTTATTTTAAAACCTTGGAAAGCGATTTATGAGCAAGACAACGAACGTTATGAAACGTTTGAACAAGCCCTTATAATTCATAATTTTCTAATGGAAACCTATACAAGCTATGGATATTCTATTATTGAAACTCCTTTTGGAACCGTTCAAGAACGTATCGATTTTATTTTAGATCATTTAAATCACAGTGAATGAAGCATCCAATTGAAATATTGGAACGCTACTGGGGGTTTACTGAATTTAAACCACAGCAAGAAGCGATTATTGATGCCGTTTTAGCAAAAGACGATTGTATAGCCCTATTACCAACTGGTGGAGGAAAATCCGTTTGTTTTCAAATTCCAGCACTATTAAAAGAGGGCATCTGTATTGTGATCTCGCCGCTAATTGCATTGATGCAAGATCAAGTAAACACATTAAAAGAAAAAGGCATCAAAACGATGGCACTAACCAGTGGTTTTAGTTATGATGATATCGATAGAATGCTCGATAATTGTATCTATGGAAATTATAAATTCCTTTACCTTTCACCAGAACGGTTACAACAAGATCTAGTTCAAGAGCGAATAAAGCAAATGAACGTCAATCTAATTGCGGTAGATGAAGCACATTGTATCAGTCAATGGGGACATGATTTTAGACCGGCTTATCGCGACATTAAAACTCTAAGAACGCTTCACCCCAATGTAAACGTCATTGCGCTAACTGCATCAGCAACTTCTAAAGTTATTGAGGATATTAGCACACAATTGGACTGTATTGCTCCGCAGATTCTTAAAACCTCATTTCTTCGCCCTAACTTGGCCTATTTGACGTTAGATTGCGACGATAAATATTTCAAAACGGTTCAAATATTAAAGAAATACTCAGGGACGTCTATTATATATGTTCGAAACCGTAAAGCAACGCTTGAAATTTCAAAATATTTAAATTCGATTGGAATTACAAGTGGTTACTATCACGGCGGATTAAGTCCTAAGGAGAAAGAGACGCAATTTGAACTTTGGAAAAACAACACAAATCAAGTTGTGGTAGCCACCAATGCCTTTGGAATGGGGATTGATAAAGCCAATGTACAAACTGTGATTCATCATAATTTACCTGAAAGTTTAGAAAGTTACTATCAAGAGGCAGGTCGTGCAGGTCGTAATAACGACAATGCCTACGCGGTTATTCTTCGGAATGCATCGGATGAAATGGATTCCAAAAATCAGTACATCAAATCTTTACCAGATATTACATTTTTGAAAACTGTTTATAAGAGGCTGTGTAATTACTTTCAAATCTCTTATGGTGAAGGCGTAGACACAACCCATAATTTTAATTTTAAACTATTTTGCAGCACCTATACCCTACCATCTATTTTAACGTATAATGCACTTAAAATATTAGACCGCAACAGTATCATTTCATTAGAAGAACGGTTTAAAAATTCCGCCTTTATACAAATCAAAATTGGAAATACAGCCTTGTTTAATTATATTGAGAAGCATCCAAAACAGGCGCTGATTATAAAAGTTATATTAAGAAGTCATGAAGGTGTGTTTGACCATTCAACAGAAATTTTCACACAGACCATTGCCAAAAAAACAAACCTTTCTGAAGACGAGGTGATTGTGCTTTTAACAGCATTAAACAAGGCTGAAATTATCAATTTTGAATCGTCAAAAACAGATGCACAAATTACATTTATAGAACCCAGAGAAGATGATAAAACCATTCACAGGATATCAAAAATTGTAACTCAACAACACGATCTTAAAAAGGCGCAGCTTCAATCGGTATTAGATTATGTTAAAAACAATGGGATTTGTAAAAGTCAAAAGTTATTGTCTTATTTTGAGGAACCCAATTCAAAACAATGTGGGATTTGTTCGAGTTGTTTGGAATACAAAAAAAACAGTTCCATTTTGGAAGATGATTCACAAACAATTCTAAACTTACTACAAAAAGAAGCCTTATCGTCAAGAAAACTAGAACTATTAAGTACATTTGATCGTGACAAATTAACCATGCTACTAACCAATCTCTTAGAAAGAGATTTGATTGAAATTAGCGAAACAAACACATACAAACTCAAAACGTCATGACAAAGAAAGATATTCGTATTGTATTTATGGGCACACCAGAATTTGCGGTGACTATTTTAAATGGACTATTTGAAAACAATTATACAATTGCAGGAGTGATTACAGCTCCTGATCGTCCTGCTGGGAGAGGTCAAAAGCTTCATGAATCGGCAGTAAAAGTATTTTCGAAATCTAAAGGCTTGACCGTTTTACAACCTACAAACTTAAAAGACGACTCTTTTTTAAGTGATTTAAAAAGTCTAAATGCTAATCTTCAAATTGTAGTTGCTTTCAGAATGTTGCCAAAAGTTGTATGGGAAATGCCCGCTTTAGGAACCTTTAATCTACATGCATCTTTGTTACCTGATTATCGAGGTGCAGCGCCTATAAACTGGGCCATTATTAATGGTGAAAAAGAAACGGGGGTAACCACCTTTTTTATTGATGAAAAAATTGATACAGGCGCCGTAATTTTACAATCCAAAATTGATATACTTCCCTCTGAAAATGCCGGAGAATTGCATGATAAATTAATGCATTTAGGAAGTGAATTAGTTTTGGAAACCATTCAAAAAATTGAAAAGGGTAACATAAAAACGACCACACAACCCCTTAAAGAAACCAAAACCGCCTATAAATTAAATAAGGATAATTGTAAAGTTGATTGGAATTCATCATTAAACAACATTTACAATCAAGTTCGCGGACTCCACCCCTATCCTGCAGCTTGGGGGCTTTTATCTAATGGTGAGGAGCTTCTAAATATTAAACTCTATGAAGTTCAAAAACATGCTGAACCTCATGAATTTGAAATTGGACAACTTATTATTACAAAAAAGGCCATAAAGGTTGCGGTGAACAGCGGTTTTATTGAATTGATTAATTTTAAATTCCCTGGTAAACGACAAATGGATGCGGTATCATTCTTAAATGGATTTAGCTTTCACGAAAATGCACGAATGCTATAAAACTAACTACTGAATAATGAAAAAAAACAACCTTATAGAGCATATGGCAGTACGTGCTGGAATCTCAAAAGCATCTGCTCAAAAAGCCTTAGAAGCTTTCCTAGAAGCGACTTCTGAATCCCTTCAAAAGGGTAATAAAGTAGCTTTAATTGGTTTTGGCACATGGTCGGTCTATGAACGATCGGCACGTATGGGACGAAACCCAAAAACCAATGAGCCTTTATCCATACCCGCCAAAAATACAGTAAAATTTAAGGCAAGTTCACAATTGATAAATACATTAAATTAGCCGTTTACTGAAAAATTATACCGCATTTTAAACATCCTGAACGGAGTAAAATCTGTACCAAAAAAAGTGTTTTAGCGCTATACCTCAAACTTTCATTTTTAGATGTGAAATATATTTACTACATTTAGTATATAATTCCCAGTTTTACAATGTCTAATTTAAATTTAAAAAAAGGTCATTTATTAATCGCAGAGCCCTCTATTATTGGCGATATGTCATTCAATAGATCTATTATTATTATTGCAGACCATAACCAAGAAGGCTCTATTGGATTCATTTTAAACAAGCCTTTAGACTTCACACTTCAAGATTTAATTCCTGAAATAGAGATTCCTTATAAAGTTTATAATGGTGGGCCAGTAGAACAAGACAATTTGTATTATATTCATAAAATCCCCAAACTTATTCCTGACAGTATTGAAATTTCTCAAGGCTTATACTGGGGTGGTAATTTTGAAAAAGTAACTGAATTGATTCAAAACAATAAATTAGAGTCTAATGATATTCGATTTTTTCTTGGTTATTCCGGTTGGGAAACCAATCAATTAAGCTCAGAATTATTAGCACATACATGGATTCTTTCTGAAAACATTCACCACAAAACTATTATTGAAAAAGTAAATACGAGTTTCTGGAAAGAGAAAATGCTTGAGCTTGGTGGAGATTATAGCATCTGGTCCAATGCACCAGAAAACCCATCCTATAACTAAGACAGTCTAACCATCATATTTAATTTTGCTAAAATACTTTGACTCACAGAAGTCGTAAACGTTTTTTTTCGAAATGCTGTGATGGGCTGAATACCTTGAATCACATTGGTCACAAACAACTCATCTGCTTTTTGGAGTTCAAAAGGTGAAATTGAGGCTTCCACACATTCAAGATCAGGACTTTTTTTTAGTGTTTCTAAAACTTGTTTACGCATGATGCCTTTTAAACAACCATCTTCCAAAGGCGGGGTTTTAATACTATTTCCTTTAACCAAAAACAGATTACCATTTAAGGCTTCTACAATACTTTTATTGGTGTTTAGTAATAAGCAATTATCGTATTGATTTTCTTTTGCATATACACTCCCTAAAACATTTAATACCTTATTATTAGTTTTCAGGGTTGATAAGAGTCCAGGAGTCACATAAAAATCCTTGAACAACTCTACTTTATATTCGGTGGTATCTAAAAGGTACAAGTCTGCATCTAATGAATTTACAGATATAAAATACGTGATATCATTGGTTTGAGGTGTATAAAATCCACCCTCATTTCTAAATACCATAAATTTAATTCGAAATGAATTTGAGTCTGAACTATGGTAGGTCAATAGCTCTAGAATTTGAGCTTCTAAAAATTCAGGGGTAAATGCCATAGGAATTTCCATTCTCAAAATTCGCATCGAAGCCATTAACCGAAAATAATGATCTTCCCAAAATAAGATTTTTCCATTTAAGGTTTTCATCGTTTCAAAAAGCGCATCGCCATAAGCTAATCCTCGGTTGAAAACTGATAGTTTTGCTTGCTCTTCTGAAAGTATTTTGCCGTTACTATTTATCATAAAAAAAGTCCTGAATAAACAGGACAAATATAGTTTAAAAATAAAAAATGGGTTAGGAAGAACCCAAGATTTGTTTAAGATCGGAAATTTGATTATCCCAAAGCATCTTTGTTTCTTCTACTTCGTCATCTTCCGCAAAATCGGTAACCATTAACGATACATCTTTGGTAATCCCATCGACTTGAATCCTGATTTCAAAATAGGTTTGATCTTCATCACCATCGAGCCATTTGAATTTTACACGCTCACCATTTTTTTTGGTTAATAGCTTTGCTTCGTCTTCAGAATCATCCCATATAAAAGTGAATAATTCGCCTCTTGAGTTTACATTATCTGCAAACCACTCTGACAATCCAGAAGGCGTTGAAATATATTGATATAACAATTGGGGCGATGCTTGTATAGGGTATTCTACTTCGAATTTAATTTTATTGCTCATTGGGTGATTTAAAATTTAAAAAAATTCAATATATACATTAATTGTCGACTTCTATAAAGAATATTAATTTTTTTTAAGGGTATATTTATTTGTGAGGCGATATATTGTTTTTATATTTGCAGCCATCTAAATATGGCGAGGTAGCTCAGCTGGTTAGAGCGTCGGATTCATAACCCGGAGGTCGCGGGATCGTGCCCCGCTCTCGCTACAAAAAAACTCTTGAAATTTTCAAGAGTTTTTTTTGTTTTAGGACACTCTATTTATGAGTTCATCTAAAGATAATAACTGTTGATCTCCGGAAATCATATCTTTTAAAAGGTATTTATTTTTTTCCATTTCAGCTTCTCCGACCATGACTACATAAGGAATTTCGCGCTTGTTGCAGTACATCATTTGCTTCTTCAATTTAGCAGCATCCGGATATAATTCGGTGGCAATGGATTGTGATCGTAAAGTAGTGATCGCTTTTAGGCTGTACAAACTTTCTGAGGTTCCAAAATTAGTAAAAAGTACTTTGGTCGATTGTGTTTTATCGGATGGAAATAGGTTTAATTCTTCTAAGACCAAATAAATTCGATCCAATCCAAAACTTATTCCTACTCCACTCACATCTTTTAAACCAAAAATCCCGGTCAAATCGTCATAACGACCGCCTCCTCCAATAGAACCCATTTGCACAGATTCTGGTGCTGCCACTTCAAAAATTGCACCTGTATAATAATTAAGCCCTCGTGCTAAGGTGACATCCATTTGTAATGTAGCCGTTTTAAGGCCTAACGCAGCCACAGAAGTTGCAATGAATTCTAATTCTTCTACCCCTTTTATACCTTCCGCAGAAGTGCTTAAAATTAATTTTAAGGATTGTAATTGTGCTGAGAAATTACCCGTCAAATTAAAAAGAGGCTCAAGCTTAGAAATACCTTCTGGAGCGATGCCTTTATTGAGCATCTCTTCTTTGACTTTCTCTGCTCCTATTTTATCGAGCTTATCCAAAGCCACTGTAAAATCGATGAGCTTGTCTTGAGCGCCAATCAATTCGGCGATGCCTGCTAATATTTTTCTGTTGTTAATTTTTATAGTAACGCCATCTAGCTTTAAATCCGAAAAAACGGCGTCATACAATTGAATGAATTCAATTTCTTGCCATAAAGATTTTGAGCCAACCACATCCGCATCACACTGGTAAAATTCTTGAAAACGTCCTTTTTGAGGACGATCGGCGCGCCAAACGGGTTGAATTTGATACCGCTTAAAGGGGAATACAATGTCATTTTGATATTGTCCTACATAGCGTGCAAAGGGCACGGTCAAATCGTAACGCAATGCTTTTTCTGTGAGCGAATTTGAGAAACGAGCAAGGTTGCCTTCTTCAAGGGCTTGTAAATCGGCTTTTTTGACTTTATCGCCAGAGTTTAAAATCTTAAAAATGAGACGGTCGCCTTCTTCTCCGTATTTCCCTAACAAGGTTTCCGCCAATTCAAAACTCGGCGTTTCTATGGGTTGAAACCCAAATGTTTTGAAATTTGATTTTATGGTGCTAAATATGTAGTCGCGATTTGCTAACTGCTTTGGAGAAAAATCTCGTGTTCCTTTGGATATACGTGGTTTTGATACCATGGTTGTACTTTAATTAACAAATATCTCTCTTTTTACGAACCTATCCAATTAGATCGTCTAAATACTT
>JABAYZ010000247.1:0-2140 GCA_018608735.1 Flavobacteriaceae bacterium
AACGACTCAAAAAACCAATCGATATTTTTTTCTGTTTTTGATTTTATATAGGATTTGAAACTATCCGTCGTTTTACGGGCTTTGTTCGTATCAAAAATAAATTCTTTCATCCATTGATTAACACTGGAATCTTCTATATAATCTTCAAGATATAGGAGTCCTTTTGCCGCTTTATACTTACTCGATAAATTGGCGTTAAATTTTATAAGCTTATCCTTTGGTGAATTTAAGGCTTGATCACGACCTGTTCTAATCATATGTAAATAGGTCAAATGGTATTGAGCATTAAAATCAAGTTTTGCTAGATTATAAGACCGTATTCCCCAAACATCAGATAAGGATCCTATTAATTTTTCAGTCTTATAAAATTGTTCAACATACTGTCTTAATAAAATGTTTTCAAAACCCATCAGCAGCCAATAATCATCCGAAGGGTTCATTTTTAGATGCTGCACTAAATAGTGCTTCGCCAAGTTTTTCACCAAGTTAAGTTCATATTTAAATTGCTTAGAAAAGGGAGTAAAAAAACTAGGTAGCGTATTTAAACCATATATTGGATATTTCTTCAAATCCAAGTTTGAAAGTAATATATTATCATGGGGATACGGCTCAAGCTTTGAGTTTAAAAATTCAATAATTTGATTTACAATTCTTATTTGATTTGATGTACTAAGCACTTTTTTATTTTTTTCGGTAATGATGCTTAGATTATTAGAATAAAATTTAAAAAAAGGCGTTTTAGAAATATAAAGCCGACTATCAGTGCGGTTTTCCCCGCTAAATTTAAAAGTGTTTTTTTTGGAATTAGTTTGTTTAGATTTAAGATTTAACCCAGATCCAATATCATAGGAATTAGGTACACTGATGTTTAGAGATACAGATGATGGTGGGGTGTAGTAATTATCAATATTTTTATTGCTGTACAATTTCCATTTTGAATCTTCGTAAACTGCAGATGTAAAGTACCAATAATTTAAATTATACTCCTTGTTTTGAGTAACCCCGTAGCCTGTAAATTTATCATTTTGAATTTGAAGGGTATAATCAAAGTATATTGTCATGCTGCTATTTGGCAAAAGCAAAGTGTCTAGTTCTACTTTAAATATATCAGATTGATCTGCTAAATAAGAGTAATTTAGCGGTTTTTTATTTACATCTTCAACAGCCGATATTGTCGTAAACCCTCGATCTTTGGGCTTTACATTAAGTAAGGCGTTATTAAATTCTTCAACAAATCGGTTTGATAAAGGCGTGTCTGGGCTGCTAAAACTAGAGGTCCAATCATTAAAATACAGTGCACTTAAACTATCCTTAGAAACGTTATGATAATCTATACGTTGTTTGATGGTGATGGTATTTTTCTCGACATCCAAAGCGGCATCTATTTGCATGTCGTGTTGCCCAAAAATAGGCAAAACACTTACAAACATAATGAGAGTTACAAACGTTTTAAATATGAATTTTAAGGACAAAAATTTGGGTTTAGATAATTAAAAATTAGGGCTTAATCGGTACTCAGAATAGAAGTTATTCAAAATTGTAATAACTTCGTCAGAAGTATCTACTACATGTATTAAATCTAAATCTTTGGCACTTATAGTTTTAAATTCCTCCAACAGTGTTGCTTTAATCCAGTCTAATAACCCATTCCAAAATATTGATCCTACCAAAATGACTGGAAACTTTTCGATTTTTTTAGTTTGGATTAAGGTAATGGCTTCAAACAATTCGTCTAAGGTGCCAAAGCCTCCAGGCATTACAACAATGCCTTGAGAGTACTTCACAAACATTACTTTTCTAACAAAGAAATAATCAAAGTCCAAACTTTTATCAAGATCAATATAAGGATTATTGTGTTGTTCAAAAGGAAGTTCGATATTTAGACCAACTGAAGTTCCTCCAGCTAAATGTGCACCTTTATTACCGGCTTCCATGATTCCAGGGCCACCGCCAGTAATAACTCCATATCCAGCTTCTACAATAGCAGCGGCAACTTCCGTTGATAATTTATAATAGGTGTCGTCAGTAGCAGTTCTTGCAGATCCAAAAATGGAAACACAAGGTCCAATTTTACTCATTTTTTCAAACCCATTGACAAACTCGCCCATGATTTTAAAGATGGCCCAAGAGTCATTTGTCT
>JABAYZ010000247.1:2150-7184 GCA_018608735.1 Flavobacteriaceae bacterium
TAATTAAAATTTTAAATGCCTACTAATGTAATTCTTTTTTTAAAAACCGCGCCGTATGGCTAGATTTGTTTTTGGCTACAACTTCTGGTGTACCTTTTGCAATAACATCGCCACCGCCTTTACCTCCCTGAGGACCAATATCAATTATATAATCAACAGTTTTGATCACATCTAGATTATGTTCAATAATAATCACCGTATTTCCTTTGTCTACCAATTTATTAAGAACGTCCATTAAAACTCGGATATCTTCAAAATGAAGCCCCGTAGTGGGTTCGTCAAGAATATAAATAGTATTTCCTGTATCTCGCTTACTCAATTCTGAAGCTAATTTAATACGTTGTGCTTCGCCACCAGATAGCGTGGTGCTTTGTTGCCCTAACGTGATATATCCTAAGCCAACATCTTGAATTGTTTTTAATTTTCTATAAATCTTTGGAATAAGCTCAAAGAAAGCGACCCCTTCATCAATAGTCATATTTAAAACATCGCTTATTGATTTCCCTTTATATCTAATTTCTAAAGTTTCTCTATTAAAACGTTTGCCTTGGCAGGATTCACATTCGACATATACATCGGGCAAAAAATTCATTTCAATAACTCGCAATCCACCACCTTTACAGGTCTCACAACGCCCACCAACAACATTAAAACTGAAGCGGCCTAATTTATACCCCCGTATCATGGCTTCAGGAATTTTGGCAAATAAGGCTCTAATTTCTCCAAAAACACCTGTGTATGTTGCAGGATTACTTCGAGGAGTTCGCCCAATTGGAGATTGATTAATATCGATCACTTTATCTAAATGCTCCAAACCTTTTATAGATTTATATGGCATCGGTTCCATTACACCATGAAAATAATAATTGTTTAGAATAGGGTAGAGGGTTTCATTTATTAAAGTCGACTTACCACTTCCAGAAACGCCTGTAATTCCAATCATTTTGGCTAATGGCAGTTTGATAGTTACGTTTTTTAGGTTGTTTCCTGTACAGCCTTTAAGCTCTAAAAATTTCCCATTTCCAGGTCGACGGTTTTTGGGTACCTCTATTTTTTTTACGCCACATAAATAGTCAGCAGTCATAGTGCCACTATTTAGAATTTCAGCTGGTGTTCCTTGACTTATAATCTCACCACCATGCTTTCCTGCTTTTGGACCGATATCAATCACATGATCGGCTTGTTCAATCATGTCTTTGTCGTGTTCTACAACAATTACTGAATTCCCAACATCTCTTAACGCTATTAACGATTTGATTAATTTTTCATTATCCCGCTGATGCAAACCAATACTAGGTTCATCTAAAATATACAACACACCAACCAATTGTGAACCTATTTGTGTGGCTAATCGTATCCGTTGAGCTTCGCCACCAGAAAGTGACTTTGAGCTACGGTTAAGCGATAAATAATCCAATCCAACATCCAATAGGAATTGTAATCGTGTAGAAATTTCCTTTAAAATTTCTTTTGAAATTATAAGCTGACTTTTTGTGAGATGCTCTGGCAACTCTATAAACCAATCCGCTAAATCAACAACATCCATTTGCGAAATCTCGGCTATATTTTTAGAATTAATTTTAAAGTATAGCGATTCTTTTTTAAGTCGAGACCCCTCACAAGTTGGACATTTAATTTTATCCATGTAGGCTTTTGCCCAGCGTTTTATAGAAGACGAATCGGCATTTTTGTATTGACTTTCAATAAAGTTAGCAATGCCTTCAAAGTTAATGACATAATTTCGTGAAACCCCTAACGTTTTGCTGTCCACCGAAAAATCGTCAACTCCACCAAATAAAATAATTTCTAAGGCCGCTTCAGGAATACTTGATATTGGATCTGAAAGCTTAAAATCGAATCGTCGCCCTATGAGTTCTAATTGTCTAAATAGCCAGGAGTCTTTTTGAGCCCCTTGTGGCGCCAACCCACCATTTTTTATAGACAAGCTAGAGTCTGGTATTATTTTGGAAGTATTAACCTTGTAGAGGCTCCCAATACCACTACAATCTGGGCATGCACCTTTTGGAGAATTAAATGAAAAATTATTGGGCTCGGGGTTGGGGTAGGAAATTCCCGAAGTTGGACACATCAAGTCGCGACTGAAATAACGCACTTTTTTGGTGTCTTCATCGATAACCATTAAAATATTTTCACCGTGATGCATCGCAGTATTGATACTTTCCTTGAGTCGACTTGTAGATTGTGTAGAATCGTCAATTTTTAGACGGTCAATTACAATTTCGATGTCATGCATTTTATAACGATCTAGCTTCATGCCTTTGGAGATGTCAACAATTACACCATCCGTTCGTACCTTAACAAACCCTTGTTTTGCAATTTGCTCAAATAATTCTCTGTAATGTCCTTTTCTTGATCGAATTACTGGAGATAAAATTGATATCCGCTGCCCCTTAAAGGATTCTAGGATAAGGGCTTTAATTTGTTCATCGTTATAACTTACCATTTTTTCATTGGTATTATAACTGTAGGCATCTGAGCCTCTCGCAAATAATAACCTTAAAAAATCATAAATTTCGGTGATTGTACCAACTGTTGATCGCGGCGATTTGCTTGTTGTTTTTTGTTCAATAGCGATCACAGGCGACAATCCATCAATTTTATCAACATCAGGGCGTTCCAAACTTCCTAAAAATTGACGTGCATAGGCTGAAAATGTTTCGATATATCGGCGTTGACCTTCCGCATAAATCGTGTCAAATGCCAATGAGGATTTTCCACTTCCCGATAGTCCTGTAATCACCACCAATTGATCGCGAGGTATTGTTACATCAATGTTTTTTAAATTGTGTACCCTAGCTCCTTTTACTTCAATAAATTCGTCAAATTTGTTCATAAATTTTTTCTGTACTCGCTTAATTATTGGGCGTTAAAATATATCAATACTTCCTTTTCCTTCTCTGATAACGGAAATATCTGTCCCTAGTATTTCGATGACTGTTGAGGGATGATTATCGCCGTATCCGCCGTCAACAACCAAATCAACTTTGGTATTCCATTTCTCGAATATTAACTCTGGATCAGTGGTATATTCTAAAATTTCGTCCTCATCATGAATCGAGGTGGATACAATAGGATTACCCAATACTTTCACAATTTCCAAAGCAATAGAATTATCTGGAATTCGAATTCCTACTGTTTTCTTTTTCTTAAAAGGGAATGGTAAGGTATTAGCTCCTGGCAATATAAAGGTGTAAGGCCCCGGAAGTGTTCGTTTTAAAAGCTTAAATATTGGGGTTTCAATTTGTGTGACAAAATCACTCAAATTACTTAGATCATGACAAATAAAAGAAAAGTTAGACCGTTCGAGTTTAACCCCTTTTATTTTGGCAATTCGTTCCAATGCTTTAACATTTGTAATATCGCACCCCAATCCATATACGGTATCAGTAGGGTAGATAATTACCCCTCCTTTTTTAAGTACATCTACAACGTTTTGAATCGCTTTAGGGTTTGGGTTTTCAGGATAGATTTTAAGGAATTCTGCCATAATATATCTGTTTTATGAAATAATTTCAAGTTTAGCAAAACGAAGTAAAAGCTTTTTTGTACCACCATTTTCAAATCTAATCTCCGCTTTTAAATCTGCGCCTTTCCCTTCAATGTTTAAAACATTTCCTTTTCCAAAACGTTGATGATTTACCATATCACCAACAATAAGTTTGTTGTCAAATAAATTGGTAGTGGGTTTGGTTTCACTAACCTTTTTTAAATTTTTAGGGGTCGAAATTTGAAATTTCTCTTTAACCTTTGGTTTTGCTTTTAGATACGCGGGCTTTTTATAACGCACCGTATTTGGATCCACATCCCCAAAAATATCTGCACTTAGCATAGGGTTAAAACGACGCTCTTCTTTAGGAGTTACAATATTTAAATATTGCTCATCAATTTCTTCTATAAATCGACTTGGTTCAGCGTCTACGAGTTTCCCCCAACGGTATCGCGAAAGCGCATAGGTTAGATAAGCTTGTGTTTTAGCACGAGTCAAAGCCACATAAAATAGACGGCGTTCTTCTTCGAGCTCACTTCGAGAACTCATGCTCATTGCACTTGGAAACAAGTCTTCTTCCAAACCTACAATATAGACGTATGGGAACTCCAATCCTTTAGCCAAGTGGATGGTCATAAGCGCCACTTTATCACTATCATCGCCTTCTTCATTATCCAAGTCAGTTGCCAAAGCGACATCTTCCAAAAATTCTGCTAAAGACCCTGTAGAGTCTGCTAATTCTTGTTGGCCTTCCACGAAATCTTTGATCCCATTTAGTAATTCCTCAATATTTTCTAATCGCGTAATACCTTCTGGCGTTCCATCTTTTTTAAATTCCTGAATTAAACCACTAGCTTTACAAACATGTTCTGCCAAATCAAAGGCATTTGTCGTTTTGCTCATCACCTGAAAACTCTCAATCATTGTAGTAAAGTTTTGCAGTTTGGTTTTGGTTCCTCCATTAATGTTTATAGGAAGTTGATGAAGGTGTTTAAGGATTTCAAAAATGGATTTATTGTGCTCATTAGCTGAGACAATCAGGCGGTCAATAGTGGTTTGCCCAATGCCACGCCCTGGAAAATTAATGATACGCTTTAACGCCTCTTCGTCTGCAGGATTAATAATAAGCCTCAGATAGGAGAGCACATCTTTTATTTCTTTTCGTTGATAAAACGACAAGCCCCCATAAATACGATAGTCTAGGCCTCGTTTTCTTAGGGCATCTTCAATGGATCTCGATTGAGCATTGGTACGATAGAGTACTGCAAAATCACCATTTTTAGCTTGGTTTTGCATCTTGTTCTCATAAATAGTACTTGCAATATAACGGCCTTCATCACCATCAGTTAAAGAGCGATTTACAATAATTTTATCACCTTCTTCATTTGCCGTCCAAACGACTTTGTCAAGCTTAGTCTGGTTTTTTTCAATAACCGAATTGGCAGCATTGACTATGTTTTTGGTGGAACGGTAGTTTTGCTCCAATCGAAACATTTTTACATTGTCATAATCTTTTTGAAAATTTA
>JABAYZ010000098.1 GCA_018608735.1 Flavobacteriaceae bacterium
GCCGCACGGTAGCAAAATATCGGAAAGTGCAAAATATCCCTGCATCTTTCATGCGAAAGCGCCAAAGTAAACTGTCAGGAATACTTTAATAGAGTTACTAACTACAGGGAGTTTAAATCTTCAATCATAAATCTTAAATTACTGTAATAAATATAAAAACTCATGTATTGGTGAAGAGGCAGACATTTTAATGAGACTTTAATCCATTAGAAAAACGTTTTTTCATTGAACAACTAAATGGGACAGGTAGATCCCCATTGCAGGATGGCTTATGCATGCGGTTGAAAACAAAAATAACCCCACGATATAGTGCTTAAAAGTTGCGCTACTGAAGTACTGCAAGGTCAAGATGGGCCACTAACGGGTGCAGATCATCAAATTGGTATCGCAATTCAGACGTCTTGTAATAGGCATAAAGAAGAGGTGGTCGCGGGATTTCGGACCAGTTGTTAAGGTGGATCGACTGAAGAGAAAGACGATCCAAGATGAAGAAGCGAAAGAACCATTCTGCGGATTTCAAGGCGCGAGTAGCGGTTGAAGCGATCCGCGAAGAGCTGACCCTTTCGGAGTTGGCGAAGAAGTATGGCGTACATGCCAATCAGATCAGTACTTGGAAGCGTGCTGCGCTTGATAACATGTCGTCCGCGTTTGAGCGACGAGGTCGCGCGCCAGACACACCGAGCGCTGCCGATATCGAGAAGCTGCATTCGAAGATTGGCCAGCTGGTGGTGGAGCGGGATTTTTTGGCCGATGCCTCGCACTAGTTGCTCGGGACGCGAGGCAAAAAATGGTGAGTAAGGATCACAAGCTGAGCGTGCGTCGTCAATGCGCGCTGCTCACGTTGTCCCGTTCGAACCTGTATTATCAGCCGAAGGGCGAGAGTGCAGAGAACCTGCGGTTCATGGAGATCATCGATAAGCAGTTCCTGGAGACGCCGTGGTACGGGTCAAGACAGATGGCCCGATACATGAAGCGGAACGATCACAAATGCGGTCGTCATCGTGTCCGGCGATTGATGCGCCTCATGCGGTTGGTGCCGATCTATCAGGAACCCAACACCAGCAAGAAGCACCCGCAGCATAAGATCTGGCCCTATCTGCTGAGGAATGTGGTGATCGACCGGCCGAACCAGGTCTGGTGCGCGGATATCACTTATATCCCGATGCGGCGTGGCTTCTTGTATCTCGTGGCAATCATGGACTGGTACAGTCGCAAGATCTTGGCGTGGCGGCTGTCCAACAGCATGGACGCGGAGTTCTGCGTTGAGGCCTTGAAAGATGCGCTGGCAAAACACGGCACGCCAGAGATATTCAACACCGATCAGGGTAGCCAGTTTACCAGTGGCGTCTGGATCGACGTGCTGGCGGACGCGAAGGTCAAAATCAGCATGGATGGCAAGGGGCGCTGGATCGACCACCGCATGATCGAGCGTCTTTGGCGATCTCTGAAGTACGAATGCGTCTACCTTCACGCTTTTGAAAGAGGTTCAGAGGCAAAGGCTGGTATCCGCAAATGGCTGGAATACTACAATGCCGAGCGACCACACTCGACACACGGCATCTTGACCCCCGATGAGGCCTACGCCAGAAAAACAGAACCCATGAGATTAGCAGCCTGACATGAAACCCTGATCCACCTTAGCTAGGCTGCAAAGTGGTCGAAAAACTAGGACCACCTCTAAGAGTAGCGCAAGATCAAACGCCGTCAGTGAAACAGATTAGAGCTCTTTAAGGCTGATAACGCGCGTTTGAAACGGACTGTATCTGATCTTATACTCGAAAAATAATAGTACTAAGGCTTCAGGGAAATAGGGATAATATGGCATCACTATTAACAGAGTACCTGTGTGCTAATCTTAGAGTGTTAAATGACAAGTGTAGTTATTATTCTGGGTTACAAGTAGTCATGGCAGCCTCACGCAAATTTTATCTAGCGAGATAAAAGCTTTGGAACCAAATTAAGAATGTTGTTGAAGTCAAGAGTAACAAAGGTTTAACGTCAGCTCAATATCATAGTCAAGTTTCGACCGGCGGAGAATGAAATATTGCAGAACAAGCCATTAGTAATCTCTATTTGTATCCCGACTTACAATAGGGCTAAATGTCTTCAAATTTTACTAAACGATATTTATAATGAGTTTTCAAATTTTCCTTTCAGTTATGAGCTGATTATTTCAAATAACGCTTCAAGTGATGACACCGACGCAGTGGTTGAGTCGTGGTCAAAAAAACTCCCTATTTTATATATAAAACAAGCAAATAACATAGGCTCTGCAAGAAGTTTAGAAGATGCATTCGCAAACGCATCAGGCATATTTTCAATGTATCTTGCTGATGATGATTTTTTAGATTGCGATGGCTTAGCTGATGCAATTTTAATGTTAATACGCAATCCAGAAGCAGCAGTCCTTTATGCGCCATGGAAGCTTATTAGATTGCAAAATAAAGCGTCTAACCAACAATTTTATGAAGTTCCTACGGACTTGGTATTCGATCAAGGAGATTACAAAAATCTATTGAGCACAATCCTAAATCATCATATTTTTTTAGAGATCAGTATTTTCCGGAATAGCTATTACCAGGAACTCCGAAGGGGATATAGCGAAATTGCGTACTGGTCTTTTACTATACCCGCAGAATGGATCTCTGTTGGACAAGTTTTGATTATGAGAAAGCCCTTTTATTATGCATCCATACAATATTTTGAAGATGAAAAACTTGAGCAGGCGGGGAACTTGGAGGTTGAGCATGCGTGGGACGTTTACAGGGGGGGAATGGAATATCTATTAGGGCGCGCTTTAGCCACCTGCGATGAAGAGGAATTTTCAAACTTTAAAAATAGAATTCAAGAGTTTGTCGCTGATAGAATGATCGTTGGACTTAAAATGAGAATTCTTAATAATCGCAATCCAATTGAGAATTACTATTTAGCTGCACGTCTATGCGGTCTAGGGAAAAAAGAACAACTGCCCGTAAGCTACGACTACATCCGGACAGAAGCTGCTATATGGTATCTTTGTAATAACGAACGTGTTTTGAATAACAAAAGCAGTATTGTTTTAGTGGGTGAGTTCGAAGAAGAATTCGTATTGAAAGTCAAAGAAAATTCTGGTTTGAAGATTGTCAATAATAAAACGTATTCTAAAGGAATACACAATCATGCTATTTTACTGTTTCAAGGTGATTTTAACAATGTGGATTTTAAGATAGAAAAGATGCGAGATAACGAGGTTTGGAATGAAACCCGTCTTTTAAACAAATTCCTTTAGGTAAAGATGTGTTTAAGATTTTAAATCTGGAAAACGCATTTTTAAGTACTCTAGGCTGGAAATAAATTTGGATAAAAATACTGATATTTCAAGAATTACTCAAACTCAAATTTACATTTGTGGAAATGCTCATAGATACATCTTGTCAGAAATATCCGCAGTCCGGCAGACACTTAACATATCCATAACTGCATTAGAATGAATATCAATTTTGCGCAGTAACCTCAGGATGTCCTCTTCACTCTATTTCTTCGTTACCTTGCCGTTGCCTCCCTAAAAAAAGTTTTACCAAATTCACAGCGCCAATTTTTAGCTAAAGATTAGTTTATCTATGCTTCTTACATTTCTCTAAATTATTTCGCTCTCATTGATAGCCCAAACACTAACTAGCTTCAGAACAAAAAAATTTAAATATTTTTTTAGATAGTTAATTTAAAAATATAAAGTTTTCAGGACTGGCCCTAGACCAGTTGGCGTAAATTTTGCTCCGAGCTCATTAATGCACATAGCTTAGGGTTGAATCATGAACATGCATACAACAGATATCGATGTAACCGCACTTTTCAACAAAGGTATAGAAGAACAGAAAACTGGGAACCTTGATACTGCAATAAAAATTTATGACGAAATTATAAACATAAAACCCGATCATTGTATGTCTCTTCACAATAAAGCGTGCGTGCTTGTTTTGCAAAACGAACTGATAGATGCTCTTAAAGCTTTCGAAGGTGCATTAAATTTAAACCCAAACGTTGGCTTGTATTGGATAAATTATATAAAGACACTCGTTGGTTTAGACAGAATTGCCGAAGCGAAAGCACTAATCGTGGCGTCCAAAACCTCTGGTTTATTTTGCAAAGATATGAAAGCCTTATCTCTAAAAATCGATAAAGAGCATAGAGAGCCTTCGCCTCAAACAACCTCTGAAATTGATGAATTAATTAATCAAAAAAGGGTTTTTTCTGCGATCGATAAATGCAAAGATTTACTTGTTACGTATCCAAAATCTGCATTATTACACTTTGCCTTGGGGCAATGCTATTACGCATTAGACCAAATGGAAATGGCAATAGCTAATTATACCAAGGCAACAAAATATATGCCAAAATCCGCTATAAATTTTCTTATGTTAAGCAGGGCATACACGTCGAACGGAGACACCGATAAGGCAATAGAAAATCTAAATAAAGCGATTAGACTTAAACCAAACGAATATGAGATATATTTTGAAATAGGGATGGAATTATATGAAAAATGCTCTTTTGACGCTGCAATAAAATGTTTTAAAAACACTATAAAACTTAGGCCAAATTTTGCCCCAGCATATTTTGCACTGGGCCTTTTGGAACTCGAACTGGGCAAAGCTGATAAGGCAGTAGCCTACAGCAAACAAGTGCTCGCAATTAAGCCTGATTATGCTGAAGCATATATAACTATGGGCAAGGCTTTCGAAATCCAACTAAAGTTAGACGAGGCTATTTCATATTATAGGAAAGCTATTTTCATCAAGAATGACTGCCAACAAGCGTACGAATACATCGGTAATGTATTAAGAAAACAAGATAATTTTTGTGATGCTATTAGCGCTTATTCAAAGGCTATTGAAATTCAATCAGACTACACAGCAGCTTATGTCAACCTAAGTGAAATTTATGTTATCCAAAATAGATATGATCTTGCCATTGAAAATCTTGAGAACTTATTGCGCCTAAAACCTGAACTCGAAATGGTCAGAGCGCAAAGGCTTTTTTATCAAGCCCAGATCTGTGACTGGAGAGCTATCACAAAAGATAGACACCTGTTACCCAATTTGGGAATTTCGAAAGAAACTATCGCACCGTTCACGCTTAGTCCTTTAGAGGACGCACCAAAACGACATCGCTTGCGAGCTGAATTATATGCAAAGTTCCGGTTTAATCAAACGGCGTTAAAACTAGAACATAAGCCATCACAAAAAACCGCACGCATTCGAGTTGGTTACTTCAGCTCAGATTTTTACAACCATGCTACAATGGCTTTAATGTCGCAGGTTTTTGCACTACACGATAAAGCACGTTTTGAGGTGATTATTTATTCGTATGGAGTACGTAAAGATAATGAAATAACTGAAAAATTAATGAATAATGTGAATATTTTTCACGATGTTTCTGAAATGACCGATAGACAAATCGTCGAAATGGCTAGATCTGAAAAATTGGATTTGGCAATAGATTTAAAAGGTTATACGGTGGATAATCGATTAGAGCTCTTTGCATATGGCTTAGCGCCAGTGCAGATTAGTCATCTTGGGTATCCAGGAACTTTGGGTACAAAGTTTATTGACTACTTTATCGCTGATCCCGTTTTAATACCTGAAGACAAAAGGGACTACTATAGCGAGAAAATAATATACCTGCCCAATTCCTATCAGCCAAATGATAATAAAAGATTCATATCAGATAAGGCAATTACCCGCGAAGAAGCTGAGCTGCCGATCGATAGTTTTGTTTTTTGTTGCTTCAATGATAATTATAAAATAACTCCAAAAGAATTTGATATTTGGATGCGCTTGCTTAACAAAGTGGAGGGAAGTGTTTTGTGGTTATTAAGGTCTAACAGTTCGGCAGAGATGAACATGAAGAGGGAAGCTGTTGCACGAGGTATTGACGCAGAGAGATTGGTTTTTGCTGAAAAAATGCCTCATGCGGAACACTTGGCAAGGCACAGACTTGCAGATTTGTTTTTAGACACGTTTAATGTTAATGCACATACCACGGCAAGCGATGCTCTATGGGCTGGCTTACCTATCATTACAAAGTTGGGTGAAAATTTTGCTGCCAGAGTGGCGGGAAGTTTACTTAATGCTGTTGGTTTACCCGAATTAATTACTGAAAATGAAAGCGATTATGAAGCTCTTATCTTGGATTTATCTACAAACCCTAAAAGGTTAGACGAAATAAAGAGAAAGCTTGCGGATAATCTTTTATCAAAACCACTTTTCGATACCCAAAAGTACACAAACCATTTAGAAACCGCGTACGAACAGGCTTTTGAAACGTATCGTAAGGGGCGCCCTCCCGAAGTGATTATAGTACCAAATTAAACGTGTAAGGTAGAGTGAAGTGGTCCGGTAAATTCGGACAGCGTGTTGAGATATATCCAATCCGAACGAATGGATACGAGAATGACAAAACGACGGAACTTTTAAGACCAGTTTAAGGCTGCAGTGGCGCTTGAGGCGCTGCGTGGTGACAAGACGGGTGCAAGAGATCGCAGCCAAGCGACAACTCCACCCAACGCAGGTGAGCACGTGGAAACGGCAGGCTATTGAAGGCATGGCGGGGGTTTTCTCAGACAAGGTCAAAAAGGCCGAGAATAAAGACGGCGAGATCAAAGAGCTTCACGCCAAGATTGGCCAGCTTGCGGTGGAGAATGATTTTTTGTCACAAGGGCTAAAGCGATGAGCCCGTCTGAACGCCGCGAGATGATCCGTAAAGAGAACACAAAGCTAAGCCTGACGCGTCAGTGTAAACGGCTCAAGATCAGCCGTTCGTCGATCTATTACGCACCAGTCGGGGTGAATGCCGAGACACTTAAGCTGATGCATGAGATTGATAAGGTGTTCACAAAATACCCGTTCTTTGGCAGCCGCCAGATTGCTGCTTAACTTCCTTAGTCTGGCTTCTCAGCCGGACGACACCGCGTTCGTTGCCTGATGAACATCATGGGATTGTAGGCCATCTACAAAGGGCCGAACACCAGCAAGAAGCCCCCACAGCACCGTATTTATCCATACCTGCTGAGGAAGCTCGCAATCATGCGACCCAATTAGGTTTGGTGCAGCGACATCACCTATATCCCTGTCAAGAAAGGCTTTCTGTATCTGGTGGCAATCATGGATTGGGCGACCCGTAAGGTTTTGACCT
>JABAYZ010000114.1 GCA_018608735.1 Flavobacteriaceae bacterium
TTGGATCAGAGGCCAATCATACACTAACAATTAACGTAGCCCAGTCAGATGAGGCTGCTCAGCTGGCGCAGCCTGGATTTATACCTTTTCATAAATGCTCTTGCTATTCTAGTGATATCATAACAACATAAAACCTCTCTAAAAGCTAGCATTGCTAACCGATAAGCATTGGGTCAAAATGTTTATGGTTTCTCTAATTGATGCAAGAGGTGAAAGGAAAAAAATCATGGCTAAACGAAAGAAACCTTCAATTATTTTTAACATGAATTGTGAATGCAATATTTTAGTAACAGATGGTGATACTACGCAACTACTCAAAGATTTAGATCGAGGCGAGGCGTGTCTTTCGTATTCTTTTGAATTAGACAATGGCCTTACCACGGGTGGCTGCTTTTATCCTGACCATTTCCAAAGCGGTTCTATGATTTTAGAGGCCAAAGAGGACCAAAAATTTTCTCTTAAAGTAAACGGCACCGCAATCATTGAATATGATGATTTTACCGACTTCGAGATATTCCAAGCTTGGAAAGCCGAGCCAGGCAAAATATTTCCGATGCTTAAGGGCGTCCGGGACTCCACTCCCACGACCCATTATATCGACGGAGATAAGAGTGGACGGGTTCGACTAGGGAGTGTGGAATTTCACGTTTAGCTGCAGCCTTCATTTAAAGTGTGTTTTTAAAATAAGTTTTTCATTTTTGTTGAATAGATTTAGTGCCATTAATTTCTTTTCTAAAAAAACTTCAGTCTCACTTTGAAGAGTTTCCAAAAAGTCTGGATCATAGGACTTTATATCCAGCCCGTCAAAACGTATATCGATGCAGGCTTGCTGTGAGCTTTTAACAAGGGAAAACATACCCCCAAGTAAAATGGCATCAAACGTTACGGCAGAAAACTCTTTTCTTAAATAGTTTTCGAGGGGTTCTTCAAAGCTATATAGTGTCTCCAAAATGTCATCAGAAAACATGGCGCTATCATTCGTCAAAAACTTCTCCTCCCAGTTCATACAAAAAATTATGAGCCCCAAAAGCTTAACAGGTAGCTAACAACGAGCACAATCTCAATCGTGCATTCGACGCATTACTGACGGAACTGGAGTTAAAGACTCGTGCAGGCGCTAGGATAAGCGTTCTGTATGGCCTCAGGCATTTCTACGCCACGCTGAACCTAGAACGTGGTGTGACGACACATGCATTAAGCAGACAGCTTGGGAATAGTACGGAAATGATAGACAGACATTATAGCAAGTACAGTCCGCTGCTAAATGCTGAGGTGCATAGTGGGCGGAAGCGGTAAGCACTACTAATTCCTGGTTGAAAACAGAATTAGCTCGCTGGAACGTGTTTTTGTGATTTCAAAATTAAGGCTGCTAGCTTTGACTGCAACAAGGCTACCACAGAGACTGAAATAGCTATTTGCAGCGATCCTGAGCTGAGTGCTTTGGATGATCGATTGAGTGGGGTTTATGTAAAAGGCAGGCAGGTTACGAAAAATGTCTCTGGCAATAATCTTAAAATCCAATAACAGCATAAAAATTAATGAAAGGCCTCACTTAAAATATGCACCGTTTAATAGTCTATAGAGACTAATCAAGTGTACAGTCGGCTTGACCACTAGTTCATATAAAATCAATAGCTTATGGCGCTGCGGTTTTTAAAGGCCTATGCATTTCCTCAACATAGCGCCGCCAATTTGTCGCTTGAAAATATTCCTGTTCATTCAAAAACGCCCGTGTCTTTTTTTTATCAGTTGTAAATGAGAATATGTATTCTTCCGCTTTTGATGGGCTGATATCCTGATCAAGTTTTGATGATAATCTATTGGCAATTAGCGAAACAGCCAAAAGGTAATCTTCATAAACTTTGTAGTTATTCTCTTTTTTTACATAATAATAATGATCTCCGCTTTTCTTTTTTGCCCCCCGATTAAGTTGGATATATTCTTCATTGAAGAGCAAATTTACTGAGCGACTCGTCCACTGATCCATTATTAGACCATCGCCGCTTCCTAAAAAGAATATAAGTTTTGTGTAAAAGGCGGGGCCTACGGCAGGCATTAAGCCGCAATTATGTAAGTGATGGAAATCTTTATATGCGTTTACAGCGCTGATCTTGTCGTCCAAAAGGTTAAAGCATGTAAACTTCCAGTTATCCCAATGCTCTTTTTTCTGTGACTTTCTAGCCCATCTAGTTCCTTGGCCACCCCAGGCAAAAATATTTGCCACGCATGACCTGACAAACTTTTCTTGGCAACTTGCTGAGTTGAGTTTTGTTAAATGTATCAAACTTCTCAATTCGTATCTATCGTAAGACTTATCTTCAAATTCCATTGGGTCTAAATCGATTTCCTTGTCCCAGTCTCCTTCATATTTCTCATAATTTCTTTTTGCTGTTTGGAGCCATTTTTTAGTTGATTTGCCAAGCCAGACACCTTTTTTAACTTTTTCAGAAGCGGTGCTAACTTCTTTCACACATCGAAGTAAGTTTTGAAAATGTTTTTCGTTGATTTGCAAGTACTTACTCCAAATGATTGACGCTAGGTATCAAAGCTCATCTTCGCCTAAACGTTTTGAACGTTTCCATCATGCTCCAGATGTTAGCAACGTGGTAAGCTCCATGAAAGTAACTTTTCATTAAAAAAAACTGACATCGGGCTCTCCAGTCTAGATCATTCTTTTATGCCCAAGAACCAGACATTATCCCCGTCACTGCCTGCGTATCCCCATCCAGGAGAAGCACTTGCACTGGCCCATGCCCCACTGTCTGGTAGATATTCTGCAAGTTCTGCAGTAGAAATCCCGCCGTTCAGAGGAATTTCAAATTGCACCGATATAGTTACAATCAGACAATCATCGTATCCAATTTTGACGGATGTATTTTCACTTGAACACTCAAATTCAATATACTCCGTACTCGCAAAAAACACCTCTGGATCATCATCGAGATCGCCAGGCCCAAATTCAAATGAAAGGTTAGAAAGCAGCAATTTTGTAGCTTCTTCGTAGTTTTCATCGTCACAAAGCTGCTTCAGTTCATCAACCAGGTTTTGAACATCTTCGTCTTCTATTTGATCTTCGTCGACTAACCCTCGTTTAATTTGAAATTCAAAAAGACCAATGTCACCTTCATTAGTTTCAACATCGTCGATCCCCGACGCATCTGACACATCCGATCCATCGACGTGAATTTTTACAGCACTTTCCGATCCAAATTCAGTAACTGGCTGATAAGCCGTTGGGAAAATGCCAGAATCTTCATCATTAACAGCACTTGGACGATCCATCTCATCATGCTTTTTTAAGGCAGCTTCAACGGCTTCATCTTCGTCATCCGTTAATACCCAATAGTAATATTGTTCATTGTCTTCGTCATCGATCACAACTTCTGTGTAATCTGAGTGTTTGTCTTCATCAAAATCATTAGTTTCGTCGCCATCATCATAGGAAATCGGCTCCTCTATCTGCGCTTCGCCAGTGAACTCACAGGAAAGCTTACTATCGAGCTTTTCAAAGGCACACAAAACTACGAATACGGTATCATCCTTTTTAGCGTCGAAAAGAAACTCATACATTTCTGCAGAATTTTCATCATCTGATGTTTTGTTTGCTGAGGGCACATATCCTTCCACAGGTTGTTCAGTTAAGACTTCAGCAGCGTAGATAAATCCATTTGGCCCCTTGATAGTTCCCTCTGCACGAAAATCATCGTCTTCAAACAAGAATTTAAGTTCAGAAAGTTCAATTTGACCCGCTTTTATCGGACATTCAGACACTTTTCCTTTTTTTAATTTAATTGGTACTGTCACAGTGTCTGCAGAGCCATAAACATCACAATTCAGATTATATGAGAACTGTGTGTTGTCGCTGCCAACACCCTTTAAAAAATCACTTCTCAACCAATTCGTTTCATTGGTTGTAAGCTGATCAGTAATTGCCGATGTTTCATTTTTACCGCCAGCTGCCAACTCTTCCGTACCAGAAATAAATAATTTAATTGGCTCATCTGTAATTGTTTCCGAGGTTGTTTCGGTAGACACATAAAGATCGCCATCACTGTCAATAGTTCCCACTACCGTAGACTTTTGTAACCAGCTTTGTATGAGCTCAACGGATATTCCTATCTTTTTCTCCTTGGACATGTCTGGCATTTCAATCTCCTCTGAAAACTTAATTTTCCAATTACGAACAAGTGTAGGGTTTACGCCAAATTGCTCACCTACCGATGCGAGTGTAGCTCCAGGTTTTTGTGCTGCTTCTGCGACCTCCTTTTTGAAATCATCAGAGTAAGTATTCTTTTTGTTTGATGTATTGTTAGACATTGTCTCTGTAGCCTCCTGCGGAGCTTGAACCTTAAAATTTTCAGTAGGTATGGCAACCACCTGTTTGATAACCTTGTAACAACTGACTTTAGTATGATGTTGATAGAAACATAATCTTTATGAAAGCAATCTAGCAAGTGTCTTTCAAAAATTAACCGCCTTGTAGTCTGTTCAGTTTTATATTTAATTTATAATTCTTGTAGACCCGTGATAATCAAAACTTAACCAAGGGTTAAATCGAGGCAGGGGCACTCTATGAAAAATAAATTGTACGTTATCGCAATATTTGTGGTCGTGATATTCTACTTTGGCTGTTTTTGGGTTCTTTTCGAATGGAACCTCGCTGGTGACGATACGTCGTTCATTTTTCAAGTTGTAGTTGCGCTCATGAGTACTGGTTTACTCGCCATCATTACGGCCGTGATGTTTACCTTCCAATCACAAATTGAGAATAAAAAAGAAAACAAAGCCAAAATATTTGAAAAGAAAATTTCCTTTTACACAGAAGTTCTGAGTGAACTTGATGGTATTTTTGCTAATGGAAGAGACGAAAAATCCTCACATAAATTCGTGTTCCTCGTGTCTAAAGCAATGCTCGTAGCGAGCCCCACCGCCGCTCAAAGTTTTTCTGACCTCTTCGTATCCTTTGAAAAACAGGAAGGGACTGAAAAGTATTTCATCGAATTCTTAAAGGCAGCACGAGCAGATCTAGATTTAATTGATGATCTCAGTGCGGGTGGCATTGACAAATTTGAACCAGTTTTAGCCTCACTAAAAGGCGAGATTATTCAAGAAACCAAAAACTTAAGATTTTGGTCTTCTGAACAAAAAAGTGAAATTATTGAACAATATGATTTGCAAAAAAATAACAAAGTCAAATGGCTAAGAGAAACCCATCAATTATATCCTTCTCAAATCGCTACATGGCGTCGTCAACTTAAATAAAGAAGCATTGAAAGCCATTGGCCCCGCACGAAATTGCAAGTGAAGGAAGAAAGGTCCGAATTGAAACAATTTGTTTTCTACGACTTCGAAACTACCGGCATTAGTCCAGCGTTCGATCATCCGTTGCAATTTGCAGCAATCGTTACTGACGAACATCTAAACGAGCTAGAGCGTGTGGATATAAGATGCCAGGCGGCTCCTCACATACTTCCCTCACCGATTGCTTTACACGTCACCAATATAAAGCCTGAGCAAGCCATCAATAAAAACCTTCCAACTCCTTTTGAGTTTGCTCAAACCTTACAGAAATTTACGAAAGATTGGGCGCCAGCTTGCTGGCTGGGTTATAACACTATCGCCTTTGACGAGCCCATGATGCGTCAAATGTTTTACCAGAACCTACAGCCAGAAATATTTGCTACCCAGATGAATGGGAATAGTCGGCTGGATGTCATGAAAATGGTTTTTGCGACGCATGCAGAAGAAGCTGCCGCTCTTATTTGGCCAGTTGCTGACAATGGAAACACTAGCTTTAAACTTGATCGCTTAGCTCCAGCTAATGGCTTTGCCCATAAGAATGCACATGATGCTTTAGCCGATGTAGAAGCAACCATCTTTATATTTAAAAAAATACGAGATGGTGCACCCGAACTCTTTAAAAAGCTTGTTGACGCAGGCGATAAAACTATCACCTCCAGTTTACTGAAAAGTTTTATTCCAATGGAAGTTACGCTTCGGTTTGGAGGAAATGTACCGAAGACTTATCAAGGGTGTTATTGTGGTAGTAATAAAGATAACCCAAACTCAATAGGGTTTGCAGATTTCGAACTTAACAAAGCTGAAGAACTCTCTCAGGCATCCAAACTTTCTGTTTCTGAAGCAATTGAAGGAACACCCAAGAAAATCCGAACTTTAGCTGTAAACAGATCTGAAACTTTTCGAGTGATAGAGAACCCTTCAGAAGAGATGCTTGAGTTTTGTGAAACCATCAAAGAGGCCAACAAATTACAAAGCCTTGTTTCTGAAGTTTTAAGCAAACGGTATGCCGATACTGAGCAAACTAACTTAGAAGTGGAAGAAAGAATTTACTCAGGGTTCTATGGTAACTCTGACAAAGAATTACTCGAACAGTTTCAAACTGCATCTTGGCCAGAACGAGTTTCAATCATAAACGATTTCACTGATGAACGCCTAAAACAGTTGGGTAAGAGGTTGATCGCTTTTTACGCACCAGAACTTTTGACTGATGAGCAAAGATCTGCATTTAAAGCATTTGTTCAGAGGCGATGGAATACCTCCATGGATGAAGCCCCATGGACAACTGCAGAACATATCTGGGCCAGCCTAGATGAATTAAAATCAGAAATTGATGAAAGTAATTGGCGAGAGTTTTATCAGGCTAGGATTAACTCACTAGCCCCCTGAGCATTAGCTATAGGCTAGGAATAGACTAAGCAAAATAATACCACCTATGATCCACCAAACGGCACCTGTTTTGAACAGCCAGTAGATGCCCATTAGTATAAGACCGGCTATCACTAGTTCAAAAATCAAACGCCATTATCCTTTTAAGCTCCTGACCTATCACGCCTCTAATTAAGCAATTCTACAGCATTGCGCAAAGCATTCTCATTCACATCAATATAGCGTTGCGTAGTGCTGAGGTGCTTGTGTCTGGCTAGCACCTGAACCAGTCGTGCATTAATGCCTCTATCAGCCAGTTGTGTAACAAACTGTCTACGGCCACTGTGACTGCTGGCGCCATCTATGCCTGCCATCTTATACAACCTCTTAAACAGGTTCACTATGGTCTGAGCGGTAAAGCCACCACCCTT
>JABAYZ010000296.1 GCA_018608735.1 Flavobacteriaceae bacterium
TCTACTTCATGGCTTTAGACAGCGTATCGCAAAACGTCAGCCAATTAGTGCCCCTACTGATATCAGTAGATATTTTGTTAATAGCCATGAAGCAGGACGTTTATGTCTATTGTCTTGTTTTCTAGGTGATCATAAAAATATCTTTTTTCCGAACATTGCATCAAACCTTAGTTTGATTTCATTCTCAAAGATAGCGAAAAATTTTGTGACGAATGCTGGCCTGAATTACTACCTGTGCGACTCAGAAGAAGAAGCTCGTCAAAAATCCACTGAATTTTATCAGAAGAATACGGTTCCTCTATATTTATTCAAAACTGATACTACGGGTGAAAAACCTTTCGAAGAATTTGTTCAACAAAGCGATGTGATCGATATTGAAAAATATAAAGAAATTGGCATAGTACTTTCTGACAGTAATGCCGGCGGCTACCAATTCAGCGAATTTCTTGAAGATATACAAAAAGTATATAAAAATAAACATTTCGATAAATCTTATTTATCAGAAATTTTTGAGAAACATGTTGTTGGTTTTAAGCATCATGAAAAAAATAAATATCTAGATGAAAAAATGTAAAATGCAACGTCTTATGGATATTCTACTGAGCGGTTTCGCCATAATAATCTTTTCGCCACTATTAATTGCAATAATCATCATTTTAAAATTTACTGGCGAGGGAGAAGTTTTCTATAAACAAATACGCATAGGCCGAAATTTAAGAGAATTCAGCGTGCTAAAATTTGCAACGATGTTAAGAAATAGCCCAAATATTGGACCAGGCACTATTACTTTAAAAAATGATCCTCGGATACTGCCCGTAGGTAAATTTTTGCGAAAAACAAAGTTAAATGAAATACCGCAATTAATTAATGTACTTATCGGCGACATGAGCCTGATAGGACCTCGACCACAAACGAGCCGCTGCTTTTATGCATTCGATACACAAACGCAGCAGATGATTGCAACCGTACGGCCAGGACTGTCAGGGATAGGCTCTATAGTATTCCGTGATGAGGAATTGATGTTAGGTAATGTCGATAATAGTTTGCAGTTTTATGATGGTACTATAGCGCCTTATAAAGGTAGCTTGGAACGTTGGTATGTTCAGAATAAAAATTTTAAGGTTTACTTACTTTTAATATTTTTTACTGTTGAGTGTGTTATTACATCGCGTTCACATCTTCTTTGGAGGTTATTTCCGGACTTACCAACGCCCCCTAAGGAGTTGAGCAGATACCTAAGTTAATTGGAAGGTGATATGAGAATATTAGTAACAGGAGGCCTTGGTTATATAGGCAGTTATATTGTTTATAAATGCGTGAGTTTTGGTTTAGAATGTGTTATTGTTGATGATCTTTCAACAGGAAAATTAGAGCAACATCAGACATTAGAAAATATTACAGGTAAAGCGATACCATTATTTATATGCGACTTAGGAGATCGGGAAAAGTTAAGCGAAGTATTTTCGTCGGTCACGATTAATACTGTTATACATTGTGCTGGCAAGAAATGTGTTAGTGAAAGCCAAATAAAACCACTGCATTACTATGACCAAAATGTTGCAAAGGGTATAACACTTTTGCATGTTATGGAATGTTTTAACGTTTATTCTTTGATCTTTAGTTCATCTGCTTCTGTTTATTCAAAAGACAACGTACAGCCAGTAACAGAAATTTCTCTAACAACTGGTACAACTCACCCCTATGCTCAAACAAAGTTAATGTTTGAAAATATCTGTGAAGCATTGTCTCGTAGTAATGCTAGATGGAAAATCGGTATTTTAAGATATTTTAATCCTGTTGGAGCCCATCCAGAAGGAATATTAGGTGATCGTTCATGGCGTAATACTGCTTCACTTTTTAATAACATTGTAAGAGTTATCATGGACACCGATAAACAGATTGAGGTTTATGGTGCAAATTATAATACAAGAGACGGGAGTGGAATAAGAGATTTTGTCCATATAGATGATTTAGCAACTGCACACGTTAATTTATTGCTTAAGATGTCTCAACTAAAAGGTGTTGATGTTTGGAACATTGGAACCGGATCTGGCACTACAGTGCTTGAATTCATTGAATGCTGTGAGCAAATTGTTGGCTTTGGCATAGCGAAATCAATTCAAAATCGGCGAGAAGGCGATTTAGATATTTCTTACTGTAGCATAGAAAAGGCTGCAAATTATCTTAATTATCAATCACATTATAAATTGACTGAAATGATTTCCCATGGGTTGAAATTTCACAACCTAATTTAGTAAAAAGGAAAATAATTTTGGAACGAAAAGGTATTATATTAGCTGGTGGTCGCGGGACTAGATTATATCCAGTGACTGAGGCAGTATCTAAGCAGTTAATTCCTGTTTTTGACAAGCCAATGATTTATTACCCTTTATCAGTACTATTTTTGTCTGGAATTAGGGAAATAGCTGTAATCTCGACACCACAGCATATACCAATTTTCAAAGAGTTGTTAGGTGACGGCTCTAGATTTGGGGCGCACTTTGAATATATCGTCCAGCCATCCCCTGATGGGCTTGCTCAGGCCTACATTCTAGCTGAACAATTTTTAAATGGTGCAGCGTCGGCACTTATATTAGGCGATAATATATTTTTTGGCCATCAGTTGCCTAAAATGTTAATTAATGCGAATAGTGAAGAAGCTCGATGCACAGTATTTTGTTCACAAGTTTCTGATCCAGAAAGATTTGGTATAATTGAGATTGGACAGGGCAATCAGATAATTTCAATTGAAGAAAAACCGAAACTACCAAAATCAAATTTTGCAATTACAGGCTTATACTTTTTGGATCATAATGCTGTTGAGATTTCAAAATCAGTTGAACCTTCATTGCGAGGCGAATATGAGATAACCAATGTTTTACAACATTATGTTGCAGAAAAGAAATTGGATGCAAATTTACTGAAACGTGGATTTGCATGGTTTGATACGGGTACTCATAGTAGTTTATTGAGAGCATCAAATTTTATAGAGACCATGCAAACACAACAAGGATTAATGGTCGCCTGTCTAGAGGAGATCGCATTCAACAATGGTTGGGTAACCACTGATGCTCTCCATATGGCAGCGAAAAAGTATTCGAAGAGTAACTATGGCGTATATCTTGAAAGTTTATTAAGTGCAGTTTGATGCAGTCGAGGGGAAACTAAATTTGGCCCAAATTTTGAATAGACAAATTTAATGCTCAATGTACTAAATGAAAACTATTTGGTGGATCATATTTTGGAATCGTTATTTACGGCAGAAATTGGCAGAAAACTCGAAGCAGAACCATCACAGCAGATTATTCAGGTTTTAGGCCAAAATTATTTATAAACGATGAATTGATAAATGACTTTAATTTTATAAAAGAAAAATCGATCAAGATTGTTGCACAATACATTGCTTGGGTTTAAAGAGTCCAGGTTTAACGACGTGTTTATCATTAGCTAAACATATACATTCATTAGACGGAGAAAATGATGGAATTTAAGACTACGTCACTTGAAGGAATTCTAATTTTAAGTCTAGAAAAGCATGGGGATCACAGAGGTTTCTTTTCTGAAACTTACAATGCATTTGAATTAAAGAAAGTAGGTATGAATATTTCATTTGTGCAGGATAATCAGTCGCTATCTGAAAAAGCTGGGACGCTAAGGGGATTGCACTATCAAGCACCTCCATTTGCACAAGATAAGCTCATAAGGGTCACAAGGGGTTCAATAATGGATATTGCGGTTGATATTCGCAAAGGCTCACCAACTTTTGGTAATTACATTGCAGAGATAATAAGTGCTGAAAAATGGAATCAAATACTGGTACCTAAAGGTTTCGCACATGGGTTTGTGACTCTCGAAGACAGTACTGAGGTAATTTATAAGGTTTCGGATTATTATGCACCAGACTTTGATTTTGGGATAAAATGGAACGACCCTGATTTAGCTATTGACTGGGGAGTCGATGAAGCCAGCGTAGTGATTTCCAAAAAAGATCAAAATCAACCCTTATTTAATGAAATTAGCACTCCTTTTACTTATGAGGTGAAACAGTGAATAATATTATGGTAACTGGCGCTGGTGGATATATTGGCACAACGTTAATTCCTAAGCTGTTAGAAAAGGGCTTCAACGTTACTGCTGTTGATAGGTATTTCTTTGGTGAAGAGCTGTTGCCGCCTCACCCTAATCTTGCAATAGTGCGAGATGATACGCGCCGGTTGCCACAAAACATTTTTGAAGGTGTTGATGCTGTTATAGATTTAGTCGCGATCTCTAATGATCCATCAGGTGAGTTATTCGGGGATGTAACATACGAGATCAATCGAGACTCTAGAATTAGAACGGCACACTTAGCTAAAGCTAACGGTGTGCAACGTTACATATTACCGTCGTCATGCTCGATCTATGGTTTTTTGGAGGACAGCGTCATTGCAGATGAAAATAGTCCAACGAACCCTCTTACGACATACGCTAAAGCTAATTTACAAGCTGAACAAGGGGTCCTCCCGTTAGCTAGCGAGGAGTTTGTAGTTGTGGTCCTACGACAGTCTACTGTTTATGGCTATAGTCCTCGTATGCGTTTTGATTTAGCCATTAATGGAATGACGCATGGAGCTTGGTTTACGCGTAAACTTCCCCTGATGCGGGATGGAAACCAATGGCGTCCTATGGTTCATGTGAGCGACACTGCAGACGCGCAACTCCTCATGCTAACAGCGGATCCAAATTTAATAAACGGCGAAATTTTCAATGTTGGTTCAAAAGAAAATAACTATCGACTGAAAGATCTTGCAGAAAAAGTTGCAAGTGTAGTTGGTAAAGACGTGGTTCAGGAGTGGTATGGCGATCCAGATCATCGTAGCTATAGGGTTAACTTTGATAAGATTGAAAAATTAGGTTTCAACGCAAAGTTTACTGCGGAAAACGGCGCTCAAGAAATATTACAAAGACTTGAAGATGGTACGCTTCAAATGCATGATAAAACCATTACACTGAATTGGTATAAGAACTTAGTTGAGTGGCAAAAGATAATTCAAAAAACAGAAATGTATGACGGAATGCTAAACATATGAAAATTCTATTGCTTGGTAAAAATGGGCAGTTAGGCTCGGATATTTTCGATTTCTTACAGTACAATGAATTTTGTTTGGAAAATCTTGGTTTCACGCGTGATGAATTAGATGTGACCGACTTTGCAAAATTAGAACATTGTCTATCTGCATTAGATTTCGATATCTTAATTAATTGTACAAGTGTTCACAAAACTGATGATATTGAAGAAAATACAGACGCAGCCTTTTCTGTGAATGCAAAAGCAGTGAAGATAATGTCTGAAATTTCTAATTCTAAGAATGCAAAGTTCTACCATGTAAGTACCGATTACGTTTTTGGTGGGGATAGGTACAATGAACCCATACCTGAAAATATGGCATGTGCTCCTGTAAATATTTATGGTGCAAGCAAGGCTTTAGGGGAGCAGTTTGCTAGAATGTTCAATCAACGAACATATATTTTCAGGGTTGCTTCATTATTTGGTGTCAGTGGCTCTAGTGGAAAAGGTGGTAACTTTATCGAAACAATAATCCAATTATTTAATCATCGCGAAACTATATCAGTTGTATCTGATCAGGTAATGAGTCCAACTTTCACTGAAGATGTAGCGGCCATAATTTGCAAAAGTATTGAATCAAATGTATCATCTGGGATATATCATGCGGTGAACAGTGGTAGTTGTAGTTGGTTTGAGCTAGCACTTTACGTTTCAGAGAAGTTACAATGCAAATGTAAGGTTCTACCTTGTAGTGCTGTTGAATTTGGCTCGTTGGCTATTCGGCCAGCTTATAGTGTCTTGGACAATGCAAAGATAAGTGCTGCGGTTGGAAATATTCCAAGCTGGAAAAACGCGGTGGATAGATATTTGATTGCAAAAGGCCATATATAGTTATTTATGCCAAGTATTATGTTGCGAAAACCGCAAGTATCTTGAGACTGTGCCCGGGTCCGACCAGCCGCCGGCGCGCATAATCGCTGCGTGTTCGTACCTCTTTATCAATAAATCCTGAGCGGCGCCCACGCGTAGCGAATTCCCTAAAACCGCCAAGTTTCTGGGCCTCTCGCATCACTTAATTTTCACGACACCGCGCTTAATGATGTCGTTTACATTGCGGTCGCATATAGCGCGGTCCCCACACTTCCCATGGTTAATGGCGCAGAAGATGGGCTGAATTTCTTTAGGCTTTAGCCTCAGTCACTTCCTGATGAGCTTTGCACTCCTCTCGGAGCCGAACACAAGCCGACCCATCCCGTATTGGTCGGTTTACTATTTCTAATCATCCCTTTCAACGCGCCATCTGGCGTAAACTTCAGGCCGTCAATCTGAATTGCGACGAGTTCGGATCGTTGCGTCAGGAAGTCGTAGCTGACCGAGAATAGGGCGCGGATGTGCGTGCCCGTGAGTGTGTCGGGTTGGGCGGCAATCATTTTAATAAGGATGTCGTGGTTAATCCCGGTGGCCTGCTTCTGCTCCAGGCAATTCGAGCGTTTTAGTCGGCGCACTGCAAGTTAGACGTCCTCGGTCTGTGTCTGATCCTCAAACCCCATTAGCTTATCAACTCTACGAAGCGATGAAATCCGCCGGGGTGTATAGACCCACGGTGTCAAAGGAAAGCGCAGGCGTTGATCAACCTCATTTGCGGCTAAGTAGAAATAGGCGCAATATTAGGGGTTTGAGGGTTCCGATAAGCTAAAGATATGTGCAATTATAATTATTAACAATTTGTTTATTGGATATGATAATTATACTGGAAAATCTAAAATCTTATTAAATTTTTTAATAAGGTTACTTCTCAAGTAAAGGATTAATTAAAATGAAATCGAAGGTTCGAAAAGCAGTTTTTCCAGTAGCAGGATTAGGAACAAGGTTTTTGCCTGCGACCAAGGCAATGCCTAAAGAGCTTTTACCCATCATAGATAAGCCACTTATACAATATGCTGCTGAAGAAGCTATTGCTGCAGGTTTGGATACATTAATATTCATTACTGGTCGTAACAAACGTGCAA